>JAUILP010000075.1 GCA_030432875.1 Oligoflexia bacterium
GGAAAATGTCCAAATCGCTAACGATTTTTGTCGCGTCAAGTTAAGAACCGCGAGTTTAAGATTGAGAGACGACTTATGCGCGATTAAATTTAAGCCTTTGAGGATCAGTAATGAAACCATAATGATACTCAATAACGCCAACACAAAACCAAGAGCAAAGACAAAAGCAACACGAGTAGAGCCAGAGTAGGCCAAGGCAAAACCGATAATACTTAAACCAATAAAGAGAGCTGAAAAAAATGAGGACAATTTGCTAAAACTCAGCGGTAAATTTTCATCAAGAAGGACTTTTAATTTGACCGACCGCAAGCTGAGTAGGAATGGTATATTTACCACTAAACAAGTCATAAATATGAAAAAAATAGTTTTTATCGCTTTAACAAAACCAAAAAGAAGGGGGATTTGTACGCCAAATTTGGTTAGCAAAACATAGGTGAAATAGTGACTGAGCGGAGCTGCAAATATAATCCCCACAGCTCCCGCCAAGCCAATCGTTAAGAATAATTTCATTAGAGACATGGCGAAAAGAGATGGGTAACTCAGGCCAAGATTAGAAAGAATCGCCCAGGTTTTGATATTTTGCTCTAGGTGATCGCGATATAAATAGGTGATGCTGATTAGCAAGATAAATATAGCGATGAGGGCAGAAATTTTGAGATACCGGGTCATTTGTTCAAGTATGGCTAAAGTTCTATTTTCGCCTGATGCTAACGTTGAAACGTGAAAGCCCTCTGCTTCTAAATCAGCGCTTAACTGCGTGAGCATCTCTTCAGGCGGTTTATTTTTAAACGCGATGAGCAGGCGATTCCAAGAAATGCTCCCGGCACCCAGCAAATTTGACCCAAGAAGAGACTTTTGATGCAAATAAATTCTTGGGGCAAACGAAGCTTCAGCGAACCAAGTGGTACTCTCGGCATCAACAGTGCCGGTAATAGTGAATTTTTTTTGTCCCAAATTTAGGGTACTGCCAATTTTACCATCAAGTTTTAAAAGAAGTTCCGGATAGCTAATCACATTGCCATCTTTCAGCACGGTGCTATTTAAACGCTTATCGGCTTCGGCCCCTATGACGCTAATACCCCCATAAAGGGGAAATGCATCATCAATAGCAAATATTTCGGCGAGAGTACTACGGCTTCCCATGGCTGCCATCGTATAAAAGGAGCGGCTAACGCTATAACGAATATCCTCAGGAAATTTTTTTAATAAATCAGGAATCTGCCCTTCTTTCCACTCATTGCGACTCGAAATAATCACATCTGCCCCAAGAAGCTCTTGCGACGAGTTGGCGATATACTGATTTAAGCTATCGTGGATCATTTCTGCGGTAAAAAAACTCGTCATGGCAAAGCTGGCAAGAATAATCATTTGCACAAATACTATGCGGCTGCGCCAGAGTTCCTTAGCTATAAACCCCGTGATAAAGTGAAGTTTATTCACGTGAGCTCTCCTGTCTTGAGGGGCTGCAGGAAGCCTTTGTCGAGGTAATAAGCTCGTTGGCAGCGACGCGCTAATTTATGACTATGAGTAACGATTACAAGGGTGATATTAGTCTGACGGCACAAGTTGAAAAGATAATCCATCACCTTCCCGCCGGTTTTTTGATCAAGGTTACCGGTTGGTTCATCAGCAAGAATAATTTGTGGATTTGTTACAGCCGCTCTTGCTATGGCGACTCTTTGTTGTTCTCCCCCACTTAATTCCTTGGGAAAATGATTGAGGCGCTCTGCCATTCCTAACTCTTTTAATATAGCTTCTCCTTTGGCCTTATAATCTTTGTCGCCTTTTATTTCGAGAGGTAGGGTTGTGTTTTCTAATGCGGTCAAATAGGGGATGAGATGAAATCCTTGAAAAATAAAACCAATAGTGGACTGGCGAAACTTTTCCAGTTCAGAATAAGACATTTGCGCGAGTCGTTTATCAGTGATGCGAATTTCCCCTGAGTCCGGTTTATCTAACCCTGCTAAAAGCGAAAGCAACGTTGATTTTCCAGCACCCGACTCTCCTAAAATCGCGATATGCTGCCCTTTTTCGACTTTCAGGCTTAAATCCTCTAAAATATTCAGCGTTTGCGTGCCTAAAAAATAGGATTTTTTAATATTTTCTAAGGCGATTTGCACAATTTCTGTCATAGCAAGTCTTTCAAAAATGTAAAAATGTGTTCGGCAATGCGTTCGTGCCCTTTTTCATTGGGATGAATACCGTCTGCTTGGTTATACGCTGCGATTCCGCCAACGCCTTCCAAAATAAAGGGAATTAAATCAATCCCATTTTTCTTAGCAAGATGAGTAAATATGGCTTCAAAATCGCTACGATACTTTTCCCCATAATTTATGGGGAGTTTCATGCCGCCAAGAACGACCTTAATACCTTGGCTTTTGGCAGCCTCTATCGCTTTTTGCAAATTTTCTTCCGTTGCTTCAACTTTTAAACCCCTAAGGCCATCATTAGCACCTAAGGCCAAAATAATCATGTCAGGCTTCATCTTTAGTTGCCATTTAACACGCTTTAATGCGCTTGCACTCGTCGAACCGCTTATACTGGCATTAATTATCTTTAACTGTGGCCTAAGTGCTCTTAATTTTTTTTCTAAAATAGTCGGGTATGCCTTTTCTTTTGCGACCCCATACCCTTCTGAGATAGAGTCCCCGATAATTAGGATTTTAAACTCTTTGACGGCTTTATTTTCTGAGATTTCGGCATTTGCTAGATTCAATATTAATGATAAGCCAGAGAAAGCTACCGCAGCATAGAATAATAATTTGTTCATATGATATCCCCCTATTGGGTGACCCCAAAAAATTCAGATTAAGGTATTGTACGCGCATGTAGTCAATAATTCTTATTTTTTTATAAAAAAGCTGAGAAAATTATAAGTTTTCAGGTTTTGCGTAGGCTAAAGAGTGAGAGAGTTTGAAAATTGTTAATTCTTGGTTGACAGTCGTCTGGCTATTTGTAACTTTTAATCTCTGGCTATAGTTATGGTGGCTATGGCGAAGTGGTTAACGCACTAGATTGTGACTCTAGCACGCGTGGGTTCAAATCCCACTAGCCACCCCATTCTTCTCCCTTTAAGTATCTCAGTAGAAAAATTCCTGCATCGCAAATTTATTTACAACTTAGAAAAATCAAAAAAGGGCCGGTAGAACTTGGCCTAAAATAACTATTAAATGTAAAGAGACATGGCAAACTAGCATGCATCTATAGATCAGACTTTTCGCTAAAATTATGCGAGACGATAAA
This sequence comes from Oligoflexia bacterium, assembly GCA_030432875.1. Classification (GTDB taxonomy): domain Bacteria; phylum Bdellovibrionota_B; class Oligoflexia; order Oligoflexales; family JAGOVF01; genus JAUILP01. Next base: position 3,244 of record JAUILP010000075.1, read on the forward strand.
CAGAATTCTCTAAGATAAACTAACAAATTGTTCGGGTTTTTGGTGAATATTTAATTTTTATGTTTTTTTCTTTTGAGTTGACGCGGGGCGTGTCTATATAGCAGTCATTGCAAGGTCACTAAGGAAGGAGGGGGCAAGAGCAAGCAAGTAAACAGCTAACTGTATGAACTATATATAGCCCCCCTCTAGTGTTTTTTATTGTTTTAAACATCCAATTTCACAGCTACCTAAAACACAATAAAGCATCGTATCAAAGTTGTCATTACCATCTAGCACAGCTTTATAACTCCCTCTGGGTAAGATGGCTCGGCAGGCGGATTTAGCAGCAAAATTTGCCGCTCTTTGCGAGCTCGCACTAGAAAGTGTAAATATTTTGATTACATAAGCTTGATCTGAAGAGGCTTGCTTGATGGATTGTGGCGTGGCATCATACTGCTGGCCGCAGCCGGTCGCCAGCAACATAGCTGAAGCAGCAAAGAAAATACTCGCAACACAAGAACCTAAATAATTTTTTTTCATAGACACCTCCTAAATTTGGTTTCCATTATTGTTAGCCAATTCCTCTATGACAAAACTGCCGTCAGGATACTATTTCAGGATTAACCGGGTAAGACTACATAAAACAAAGGTTGACTGATTTCAAAGAAATCACTTGCACCTCTGGATGTTTTATGAATAAGCCGTGATCAAAATTTCTTTTTTCGCAGAATGAGTCAAGATAGGTCATAAGTCCAGGAAGTGTGAAGCAGGTGAAGAAATATTATAACCTAAAGGTTCTATGATATGCAGGCCAAATGCTCTGCCAAAAGAGCGCCCCTAATTCTTAAAAAAATAATGAAAACTCTCATGAATGGCCGACTGCCTTGCTGAATTAACCTTGGCAATCAGCAAGAAAAGAAGTATATCTAGGCCTAGGATAGGTGCTGGATAGTCTTTTTCTTCATGTACATGTTGATAAAGAAAAAGTCTGAAATTCATAGTCTAAGCACAAGATTTTAATAGATTAATTTAGATATTGGCTCTGCCTTTTTCTTCTGACATTTTGTTCTAGGCGCGATTAAGGCCTATTCTATGCTGCATCTTGCTTGTGTTTCTCTAAATCATAACTCTATAAAGGAGGCTAGAATGACCCTAAAAAAAACACTTATTTATGTAAATGTAATTTTTTCCTTGTTTTGTTCTGCTAAAAGCTTTGGAAACACCATTCATTTAGGCGCTTATTTTTATACAAACTCCTGTGAATATTTTAGTGCACAAGTAGGAGCTTTTCATGTTTCTTATGAAAACAAAACTTTACCCCCTGACGCCAGGGTCTTTGTGCGTTATGGCTTTGGACAGACTGAACGGACCAGGGGACACTCTGTGTGGAACTTAGAAACAGAAAAAGAGCTTATCAAGTCTGATGACAATACCTGGGCAGGAGATTTTTCTCAGGCAATCGTAGGTCGTGGTGGACCTCAGTACGAATCTTTGCAATTTGTTCTGCGCATTGTGGGGGCACGTGAAGATCATAGCTTCTTCTCATTTTGGGAAAAAGGCAACGAAAGTACCTTTGGTTATTTTCAATCTGAAGAATTTCCCAAATCGATTCCCTGCGCTAATTTTTATGATTTACCGGTACGAGATATGCCCATTTTAAAGTTTGAGCCCGTTGAAAAATGGTAATTGGTTTAAAAAGGGGCATGACGAACACTCCCAAGAAAAATTAAATTTTTTCTTAGCACGTGCCTCTTTTAAGGAACCACAAGCTCTACTTTGCAAAAGTCTTTGCTATCAATCAGTCCGCGATCTGTAATCTTAAGAGAAGGAATTACGGGTAACGCTAAAAAAGAAAGCTGCAAAAATGGCTCATCAAGATGACACCCACCTTTTTGCGCAAGATTTTTTAAGGCTCTAAGCTTTTCGGCTATTTCATGGGGCAATGCTTCGCTCATAAGTCCCGCGACTTTCAAGGGAAGGCTTTCGACTAAACCATCCTCATGAACGACTACGATAGCTCCATCAAGAGCAATGAGAGTATTGATGGCTTTAACAATAAGTTCATCACTGGCACCAACAGCAATGACGTTATGACTATCATGGTTGATAGATGAAGCAATGGCAGCATTTTTTAGACCAAAGCCTTTAACCAAAGCGGTTGTGTGATAGTTAAACTCTTCATGATGGCGTTCAAATACGCATATTTTGATGATGTCCCTACCTAGATCTGGAGAAATTTTCCCGTCCAAAGTATCTAAAGGCAATACTAGGTGATCTGTGAGAATTTGACCTGGTCTCACACCAATAACGCGGACTTTTGTCTGAGAGCCATTGGCAGGTGGGAGGCAGAGTATATCGGCCTGGATAGGTGATAAAAAGATGTTTTTTTTCTGCGGCTCGGGAATGGGCTGTTTGCTGCCTGGTGATTTGGCAGAATTGCCTTTAGCATCTAAGTCGGTATTGCGCTCAAACGAAAATTCTGTCACAAGTGTGCCTTTTTTGATGACTTGATGGCAAGAAAATCCGGACTTCCACAAATTGTTATTGGGGGTCACCAAACAAATATCTGCGAGATATCCTGGGGCAATAGCACCGCGATCGCTGAGGCCATATGTTCTAGCTGGAGCGAAACTAGCGGCGCGAAAAGCTACCTCGGGAGAAATTCCTTTTTCAAGCGCCATAGTGATAATGGCATTAATATGTCCGGACTCCTGGATATCCTTTGGATTTCTATCATCACTACAAAAACTCACAACAGAACTTGAGTAGGGAGACAGTATGGGTAAAAGTTTGCCAGCGTCTTTGGCACATGAGCCTTCGCGGATGAGCACATGAATTCCTCGGGTCAGTTTTTCTTCGGCTTCTTCAAGTTCGGTTGATTCGTGGCAACTCATCATGCCTGCCGCGGCGTAAGCATTTAGTTCTTTCCCCCTAAGCCCGGGTGCATGACCGTCACGTGGCATGCCATAAAAATTCGAGAGTTTTTGTAGGGTACCTTCATCACCATTAACAACACTAGGGTAAGCCATCATTTCGGCTAGGCCCAGCACCCGAGGATTTTGGGCAAAAGGAGCAAGATCTTTTGGGGTTAAAAAAGCTCCTGAAGTTTCAAAAGCTAGGCTAGGATCTGTTGCCGGGACACAGCTTGGTACCATAATGAGAACATCGAGGAGAAGGTTTTCGCTTTGGTTAATGGCCCAGTTAATGCCGTGAGTACCCCATACATTAGCAATTTCATGAGGGTCCCATAGGACTGTGGTCGTGCCCAGCGGCAGAACCATAGTTTCAAAATTCTTGGGGGTCATAAGTGAGCTTTCGATGTGACAATGGCTATCAATAAATCCAGGAACGGCGAAATGCCCCGCGGCATCTAATTCTCGTTTCGCTTTATAGCCATCACCCAAGGCAACAATGTGATCTCTAAATATGATGATATCGCTGGTAATAAAAACACCACGAAAAACATCAAGCACCTGAGCACCGCGAATAGCAAAATCTGCAGGGATTTCTCCTCGGGCTACTTTTACGGCCTGCGCTAGTTCAGCTGGGGACTGAAAGCTTTTGCTAAAATTTTTATTGCTCATCTGGGTTTTCCTTAGAAATGAAAATCACGGGGGCTAAAGGTTCTTGATGAAGATCAAAAGGTAAATAAAATGGTTAAAGCTCTATTTCATATTGGCTGTAGATTATTTTCAACAAGGGACGTCCCGCCCTTAACTGTGGTTGCTATTTTTTTGCCAGAGAACAAACCGAGATTGGGACGAAAAATTTTTTTTAAATGCGCCAACATTATAGTGATTTTACAATAATTTCTTCATATTTGACAACTTGTGAGGAGACTATTCCCGTACTATTCCATTATTCCATTTGACTAGCGAGTTTTAGGAGAATTTTTCCTGAGATTTTTGCTCATTTCCATGGTAGCTTAAAATTAATAATAAAATAAATTCTGTCCAATCCCAAAATTAGAGCATGAGTCCTGCGTGGTTTGCACGCGACAATTTGGAAACGAATATGAATCAACTTCAGACGCTTAAAGCGGCAACAAAAATTGTTTTTGGCCCAGAATCCGATATCCTCGCCGAAAAACATAGCTTCCCCAATGCCTGGAGATTAGCGAACGAACGAGCCAGCACGTTGATTAAGACCAATGATCCAGCGTCACTTGCGGGTCAGATTAAGCAAATTGAAAAAACATTTGAGAGTAAAAAAACGTCAATTAAAAACAAAACCCTGCAACCTGTGGCAAAACAAAAAATAATCATGAGTGCGGTTGATGATAGATTTCTCCTTAGGCAGATTCATGAAAAATTAAAGCTTATGGCTCAAAATATTTCGGCGAAAAAGACATCAAAACGCGATATTTGGTTAGCGCAAAAGCTGTTTTTTAAACCTGACTATGCGCGAAACTGCCCACGGCTTTGGTTAGCAAAATTAGTTTGGCCTTTGATAAAAAATAAAGGGGGCATCAGCTATATTTTGCAGAAGCAGGGGATTTACTCAGTTTATACACGTGAGTTTGTAAAAAAAATGGCTCATTTGCTTAAGCCTTATGCCCAGATAATTGAAATTGCTGCAGGAGACGGCACACTCAGTCTTGAACTGGAAAAATTTGGCGTTAAAGTCCATGCTACGGATAATCATAGCTGGCATAGTAGCGTCCGCTATCCTGATTGGGTGGAAAACTGTGATGCGACCTCCGCCCTTGACCGCTACCAACCCCAAGCCGTCATTTGCTCCTGGCCCCCACCAGGTAACACCTTTGAAAAACAGATATTTCTTCGGTCAAGCGTGCAAGTCTACCTCGTTATTGTGAGCCAGCATGAGTACGCAGCGGGGGATTTTTCGAGCTATTTGCAGCAAAAGACGTTCACGATGGAGGAGGCCTTGGATTTAAACGCAATGCTCCTTCCACCTGAGTCGCAGCAGCGGGTATTGATTTTTCGTAGGATATAGCTGGATAATTTTTTAGGCTAAGGTGCTAACCCTATCTCCCGCATTTTGCGGTCAATTCTCAAAAGTGATATAATTTATCTAAATAACTGATTTTAGAGTATAAGACTTAATTTTTAATAAGGCGGTGATCTTTTATGAAAATCACAATTTATTCTAGTTTTTTATGTTTATTAATGGGGCTAGCAGCTTGTGGTGAAACTAAAAAACACGGTGCATCGGGGCCTACGAGAGGAAAAGTAGAAACTGAGTTTCAACTCGCCGCAAATCAAAATCAAATCCCCCTCAGGCTTCTCATGGCTGTTGGGTACCTTGAGTCCCATTTGAACCCTCAAAAGTCCTACGCTATTTACGGAGCGGGAACCGATCAGGAAACCCAAGTCTCGCTTTCGCGTGCGGAGACGGCTTTTGGCATTCCTCTCAAGGATCTCGAATTGACTGAGGATAGAGACTATGGTCTTGATGAGCAAATTAAAGCCTATAGTCAGTGGCTTAACAAAAAAATAAGCGAATCAGGCGTTACCCTAAACTCGCAGTTTAACACAGCCGAGACCAAATTTAATTGGCTTTGGGAAGTTGCCAAAGCTCACCGCGATGCCGCACTCGGACGGCGCAATCTTCCCATACTCTTTGTAATGGAACTCATCGAAATTCTTAATAGTGGTTTTGTCTGGCAAAGCTTGGACTCACAGGAAATGATCCAATTCGCTAAAGAAACGCCCAAAATTAAATTGACGGATCTTCCTCTTGATGCGCAAAAACTTTTGACCTTTGATGTTTCGCCGAGTGATCTTGTACGTGCGCGGTATTTTAGTTTATCAAATGTGGCGATAAGCAACGAAAAAAATAGCCCCAAACGCATAGAAGTCATTCACTGCCCTTTTAATTTATCACTGTGCTTAGATTTGCAGGGAACAAATGGTGGCGTCGCGCTTGACGCTCACTATGTTATCCCTAGGGATTTTTCATTTGAAAATATTGACTCTCCATTACAGCTAGCGCGTCATGATCATTCTCTTAATCTCATAAATCATGAGGGTCAGCGTAAACCAGTGACTGATGCCGTCGTCATCATGCTTACGGGTGAATCAGGGCGGAATGTCGCGTCTATAAGAAAACAAGCAAACCCTTTGTGGTACACTGATGAACAACTTCGGGTACTTGGAAAAATGGTCAATGATATCTGTCACTACATGTCTATAAAAAATAATATTAATGTTGAAAGTTGCATCAAGCTTGGAGATGAAAACGAAGGCGTTCATTTTAACGTTCAGTCTGGGCGTGAGGGATTTTTGTGGGGTCAAATTCCGGATTTTGAGTCTAAAGTTTTTAAGTCTTATATAGAAAATCCCAGCGGGCTTCTCGGGGAAACGAGTATCCAGTTCCCCGGAAAGAAGGAAATTTATAGAGCGGGAGACGAGATAAAAATTCAGGCTTTTTTCCAGCTTCAGGTAAAAGCCGTAGAAGCCGAACATCTTATGCGCTGTGAAAATGGTCTCGTTGTTTGGACACCATTTAGTTACGAACAAGTTCGGGGAAAAACAGAACATGTTTTAAGTACCCGGCTCTGGGATAGTGGTCCCAATGCCAATGGCAGCCATTTTCTTCGTATAAAGGTGTATGGAGGGGAATCTGGCGATTTATTAGGATGGGCCTCAACCAGTTTGAATCTAACAAATTTTGAGCAAGAAATGGCACTCGCATCACCTAGAGAGTGCTTAGATAGCCCCTAAACACCTATGGAATTAGGGCCAAAGCAAATATTGATTGCTTTCTTCTTGATCTAGTGGAGTGACACCGTTTTCATCGGGTGCAAAGCGCCGGGAAATCCGTAGATCTAGATAAGACATGAAAGTGGCCTGCCCATCATCATTGACTATTTGAAGAGTATTTGGTGAGCGCGGGCTTATGCTTTTTACGTCAAGTTTATCTCCGGCATCAAAATCATCATTTTTTTTTCTTGTTATTTCGACTTCATCTTCAGGCAAGATATCATGTAGCTTAGGCGGTGGCACCCGCCTAATCGTTTTTTTATCCCCATGCAGATCATAATAGGAGATCTTATAAGGGGTGCGAGGAAATGAAATTGCTGCCATGATGATTAAATTCCTCTTTATACCTAAGTTGTGTCTCTTCAGACTATGCGAGATAATGGTCCAGTTACTAGAGAGAGACCATAAATTTGCCTGCTATTTTTATGTCATAACGTTCATCTGGGTCGGGCTTTATGTACGTTATTTTTGTGCCTCGCCGCTTCTTATCGTTTAATTTCTGAAAAAGATGAGCAAAAAATGGTGGTTTTTTATTTTTTTAAAAAAATAATTGATAACAATGCGTTATCCTGGTGGCCATAAACTTTAGTTTTCATTGAGGAAGGCCGTTATTCACAACTTTGCAAAATTCAACTCTTTGTGGCGACAATATAGGCGATCCAAGAATCGCACTGCTCTGCTTTTCGCGTTGGATAAAATATCCCGGTTCCTTCGCCTTTTTTATCAGCTCGTTCCCAGTGCGTTTGCACGGAGTGAAATCCAACCTGCATTAATAAATCCTCAAGTTCAGCTATGCTCCATAATCGCCAGTCATATGTGAAAACTTTAGTTCTTTTGGCTTCGCCATCTCGTTTAAAGTGAATATAAAAAAGGGCTTCATTGGTTATGGGATTAAAGGAGTGCTGATCCCAAAAATAGGAAAAATTTAAATCGGTAAAATACGTTTCTTCTTCAACGGGCTGATAACACTCTGAACCACCAAAAATATCCAAAACGAGAATTCCCGTTTCACTGAGAGAACTGAGGCAATTTTCAAAATACGTTTGCAGTGTTTGCCGCTTCTTAAAAATAAAGTAAGAAAAATTAAGTGCTGCGATAGCATCAATATTGTTATGTTGGGGGTGGAGCACATCCTGCAAATGAACAGAAATTCGCGAAGCTTGATCTTCGCTAAGGGTCGTTAAATGGTGTTTCTTGCCATAATCTAAAGGTTCGGGGTCTAGGTCATAACCGAGGGCAGTACCCTGCGAAAACTTTTTTACCCAGGCGGCGCAGATGGCAAAGGAACCACAAAAATCTTCTCTGAGAACTTTGGGATCTTTTTTGTAAATTTTCTTATAGGCCTGAGCAATAAAATTTACATCGCTCTCCGGGTTTTGCACCGACATGAGATAATGAGTAAATTTATCAAATGGTGGGAGTTTTTTGGCCTTCATTACAAATAATCCTTTAAATATTTTCCGGTTTGGCTTTTGCGGTTTTTTATGATTTCTTCAGGAGTTCCGGTGGCAAGGATTTCGCCTCCTTTTTCCCCACCTTCTGGTCCTAGATCAATAATCCAGTCTGCAGTCTTAATCACATCTAAGTTGTGTTCAATTACGATAACGCTATTACCGGCATCAACTAAGGTATGTAAAACAGAGAGGAGTTTTTTGATATCTTCAAAATGAAGACCCGTAGTAGGTTCATCCAAAATATAAAGGGTTCGTCCGGTGTCTTTTTTGGCAAGCTCACGTGATAGCTTTATTCTTTGCGCTTCTCCACCTGAGAGGGTGGTGGCAGACTGTCCCAGGCTCATATAGTCGAGACCCACTTGACATAGTGTGCTTAAAACTCTAAAAACTTTGGGAAATGGCGCAAAAAGTTTTGCGGCTTCGCCCACAGTTAAATTGAGAATGTCCGCTATGGAATGGTCTTTATAAAGAACCTCTAGCGTTGCCTTATTAAAACGAGATCCCTGGCAGGTTTCACAGGGGACAAAAACGTCAGCAAGAAAATGCATCTCTACTTTGACATAGCCATCACCTTGACAGGCTTCACAGCGCCCTCCTTTGACATTAAACGAAAACCGCCCTTTGGTGTAACCTCTTATACGCGATTCTGGAAGTAACGCGAAAATATCGCGAATATGGTCAAAGACTTTGGTAAAGGTAGCAGGGTTACTGCGCGGCGTTCGACCTATGGGGGACTGGTTGATATTGACAAATTTATCAATGTTTTCTACCCCAGTGATATTTTTGAAGGCTCCTATCGGGATGTCACTTTTAAAAAAATGCTTCGCCAAAAAGGGATAGAGGATTTGATTGATGAGTGTCGATTTTCCTGCTCCCGATACCCCCGTAATGCAGGTAAATACACCGAGCGGAATGGCTACATCAATATTTTTTAAATTGTTTTCTTTGGCTCCTATTACCTGTAGCCAAGATTTACTGTCTCTTGTCTCACTAATTTTGCGGCGACGAGACGGAACCTCGATCATCTCTTTGCCACTTAGGTATTTTCCCGTTAAGGAAGCCTTGTTCTTGGAAAGAACGCTCGGTGTACCTGTGGCTACAACTTCGCCTCCTTCTACCCCAGCGCCAGGGCCAAAATCGACTATCCAGTCAGCTGATTGAAGGGTTTCTAGATCATGTTCCACGACGATAACACTGTTGCCGATGTCGCGAAGATGCTTTAGTGTGGCAATCAACTTGTCATTATCTCTTTGATGTAAACCAATAGAAGGCTCATCAAGGATATAGAGAACACCTGTCAATTCGGAGCCTATTTGAGATGCGAGACGAATTCTTTGGGCCTCACCGCCCGATAGAGTTGGCCCCGCACGGTCAATAGTGAGATAACTGAGCCCGACATTGACCAAAAATTGTAGCCTTCCTGTTATTTCTTTGACGATCTCTTTGCCAATGGTAGATTCAGTTTGATTCAGGTGGAGTTCGTGGAAAAATTTTAGAGCATGGCTAACAGAAAGGCTTGCGACATCATGGATTGATTTTTGAGAGACGGTGACGCTTAATATTTCTGGTCGCAGCCGCTTGCCTTTACATTCTGTACATAAGGAATTTGACATATATTTTGCATAATATTTGCGCATTTCCTCTGATTGCGTTTGGTGATATCGACGCATTAGTAGGGGAAGAAGGCCTTCCCATTTTGAAGAAAATTCCCCTTGGCTGGCTTTGCCCTGCCATTTAATTTTTAAGGCTTTTGACCCAGCACCACGGAGTACCAGGTTCTTTTCCTCTTGAGAAAGCTTATTCCATGGCGTATCAAGCCTGAGGCCGAGTTGTTGTGATAAGGCTTTGATTTTTTTTATACCCCAAGAGTCATCACGTGCCTCGCCATCTTCGAAGTAATTTTTCCAGGGATCAATAGCTCCCTCTGATATAGAAAGCTCAGGTTTTGTCACCAGTTTTTCGGGGTCCATGGCAAAAATCGAACCGATGCCACTGCAGGTTGGGCACATTCCCAGGGGTGAGTTAAAAGAAAAGAGTGGGGGATCGAGTTTAGGATAGGAAAAACCGCAGCAACTGCGTTCTTCGCTAAATCGTGCCTCCTTACCGTCGCTAGTGACGATAGTGAGACTACCTTTTCCTAGCTTTATCGCTGCTTCTATAGAATCTACGAGGCGACTTATGGTTTTTTTATCACTGGTCACTGCGATGCGGTCTTGCAGTGCCTCAATACTATGTTTCTTGTTCTTAGCTAGGCTTGTGGCATCAGCGATTTCACTGATTACGCCGTCAATCCGTGCTTTTGTATAACCTTTGACAAGGAGTTCCGAAAGTATGTCGCGGTGCTCACCCTTACGCCCTTCTATAATAGGGACGAGGATGATAATTTTTTTTTCGGCAAAATCTGTCAAAATCTGCTGAACAATGGATTCTGGGTCGCCCTTCCCAACCTTTTTGGCGCAGGACATGCAGTGTTGGATGCCAAGGCGTGCATAAAAAACACGTAAGTAGTCATAAATTTCCGTGATGGTTCCCACGGTGGAGCGAGGGTTTTTAGAAGACGATTTTTGGTCGATCGAAATAGCGGGGGCTAATCCTCGAATAGAATCATATTTGGGTTTTTCCATTTGTCCAAGGAACTGACGCGCATAAGACGAGAGCGACTCCACATAACGCCTCTGTCCCTCAGCAAAAATAGTGTCAAAGGCCATGCTTGATTTACCTGAACCAGAAACACCGGAAAAAGCTACTAATTTATTTTTAGGAATATCAAGCGTGACGTTTTTTAAATTGTGCTCACGCGCACCACGTATGGAAATGTATTCAGTATTATTCATGTAAATCCGTATCATCCTTTGTTTAATCGACCTTTTGTTCTAACAAAGCCCACGGAGCAAGGCAAGGATATTTGGAAAAGAAGTGTCTGAAGAAGACCCATAGGCATATGAATGAGAATAAGGGCCACTATTTCAACTAGATAAAAACTTCGTTCAACTAAATTTTGCATTTTTCCGATAACCAATAGTGATCAATAAGGAATTGACATGAGTTTTCTTAACACAATTTATAAAATAACACTGTTCACAGCCTTTATTAGCGGGTGTGGGCGTAAAGAGATTGATATTAACAAGACTAATTTAGCTGATGGGGCTCCTAATGTTACAACGACCACAGCCGCACCTGGAGAAAAAACTGGGCAGCAATCAACTGAAGGTACCCAAAATCAACATATTGCATTTACGGATTCGCAGTTAGACAAATATTATCTTGCCGCTTCAGGGTGCCGTCATCTAAAACCAGGAAATCCAATCGCATTTCCTCAGGAAAGCAATATTTTAAAAGATTATTCGAGCACCGATAAACCAACGCTGTCGCTTCCCATGCCATTTTTAGACACTACTCTCTATACAAATGCAAAATGGCAATTGATCACTGATATGAGTTCTCCAGTTTACCGCTATACTTTTACTGTACTTGTAGGTGAATTGGTACAGGTTCCCGCAGCGGACCCTCGGCATTGGCATTTTCCATATAAACAGAGAGTTAGTTACGATGTAAATGGGCCACAAGAAGCAGACTTAAGGCGCTTATTCTTTTTGGGTTCCATTGATGTGGGATTAAATGGTGAAGAATGTACCTTAACGCTCAGCTATAAACCAGCGGGCATATAGCGCGACCGAGTCAGGGAGTTTAATCCAATAGCATCGTCTAATAGGCTTCTAAACTACAAACTCATGCTCCAGCAAATCTTTAATATCTCAGAAAAACATTATTGAGCAAGTAATGAAACTGTGATGCGTAAGTACAAAATATAATAGAGCTAATAAGAATATCTTTATTCTTCTGACCGGGGTGCCGATAATTTTATTAACAAACACATTCACCGACTTGTTTATAGGTAAAAGAAAAGGGAGCAAAAATATGATGAACTTTAATAAAATAATCTTTTTCAGTCTCATGATGAGCATGGCTATGAGTTGTGCCGATTCAAAAAATGGCTTCACGGGAGGCAGTAAAAAAGTCACCTTGAGTCCAAGTGCAGGCGGTGATGCTGATGGTGTTCTTACTGAAGAAGAGAAAAATGTAAAAACAATTGGGGAAGTCGATCCTTGGGATGATATGAGTGATCATCAATTTAATGAAGATCAAGTTCCAAGTACAAGTGAAGATCCTAGTAATTCAACCAGTGGCACGGCACCTACGGTGCGCAATCGCGGCATGCAAAATATTAATCCTGTTGGCGAAAGTTCACTGCAACAAAATAGTAAATGCCGTTACCTTGATCCACAATTAAAAGAGCAACTTCCAGCTGAAGAAGTCGCTGGTGGGCCGCCTATTGCGACGCCTATGGCCAAATTTATCGCAACCGGGCAGGTAAAAGATAAAGACGTTATTTTTCGCTTCTCAGCATTTAAGCATATTAGTGAAGATAGGTGGATTACCGAAGAAACCTGGGCGGATAAAAAGGAAGCGGGAGGTCAAGGCGGTGTTGCCGGTTGGGTGCCGCACAATTATGATGCCATTCTTCTCAATGCGGAAAGTGAGCAATGTACTATTGAGGCTAAATTTTCAAATACGGATGTCCGTACCCTCAGTGGTTGTTTTGCTATAGAAACTGAAATTATGACGAAATCTGGTTATAAAGCAGCTTATTCCCTTCGTATTGGTGATGAACTGTATAATCCTGAAGCAAAAATTTACCAAGAAATTAGCGAAATCCGCTTGGGCGCTGAGAAAAAACCGATGATAAAAATTGTTGCTGGAAGCTATGCTGTTAAGGTCACAGAAACTCACCCCTTTAAAACGGCTGATGGCATTAAGCAAGCGCGGGAACTGACAACAAGTGATAGACTTATGACCGAAAATCACGCCTGGGCAAAAATCTCTGCTCTTGAGCCAATACCAGTGAGCGAGGGAACGATGGTGGTCAATTTTGTTTTGGCGGGAGCACAGAGTGGGTTTAATGAGCATCATTTGCTCGCTAACGGAATTGCCTCAGGTGATTTATATATGCAGAGACAGGTTGAAGCGGCTCGCTTAAAAGAATCTAAAGCAAGAGAGATATTTGTCAGCTTAAATTTGCTGGAAGGTAAATAACAAGATAGGTGGTGGTGTCGACTAGGTGGTACCACCACTTAAACGTGCATGTAAATAGGGAAAATCAGTTAACGCTTTTATGTAAATATGATGAATATGAACCCATGCTGACACTTAAATCCATTATCCTTCTTATATTGACTCTACTTGGCTTAGTAGGTTGCCCGGGTAATTCGAAGAAAACAGCAGGAATTGGCGCGAGTAGCCCTCCACCGAGTTCTCTAAACTGTGGATCAGGGTTTGTTGAAATAAACAAATTATGCCTCTATAACAGTGAGTCTTATTATCTAAAAACAATATATACCGCAAGTCAGTCAATTTCTGCTAACTATTCGGACGCGGAAACTTTCGCTCCTCTTTTTAATCTGAGTACAGAAACTCTCGATAAGGGGGATGTGGTTTTTTTAACGGCTTCTATAAGCCTTAAAAATGAAAAAGCAGAATCAGTAATCGCAGCACTGGATATTATACCGAGTAATCAACCAGATTCTATACTTACTGTCAGTAAAAGCTCTTTTAAGGGAAAAAATACTTACCTAAATCTCAATGCTATTGCAAAATATGTTGCCCAGAGTGCCATGGAAGGAAGTTTTCAGGCGCGTCTTGGTTTTAAAAGTCCCGCAGTACTCGGGAATCAGTTTTCATTCGAATCCGGCGAATTAAAGGCTTTGGTCTTTAGGAAAAGCAATCTTCTGCAAGCGGCTAAAGCAGGAGAAAAAGGGGGCAATAAAACAAATTTTTTAGGATATGCGAACACCTACTACCGTCCCTCAGAGGAAATCGTTGGCGATGGTGTGCGCACCAACCAAGAAAGCGCTATTTTTTCAGTAAATTTATATGAAAACATTTTACTCGATCTTGAGGATCAGCTGTTTTTGTCGGGAGGAGCCACATTATTTGTGGAGGACCCCCAATTATGTATTGGTGCGAGTTTTAAATATTATTTAAAGCGTGATGCCGAAATCGTCTCACCGGAGATGATCGCTTCGGTGGGGCCTGGACAAAATCACCTGCCTATATTTCTATTTGCGACCACCAAAATAAGCATGATATTTCCCAAAATATCTTTTGTTGTTCAGGGAATAAACATACCTGACGGTTGCGCCATAACGCTTAAGGGGGACAACGACAAAAATGAAGGGCCTGCGGGACTTCGTGTTGAGGTTTATAAACGCGCCCTTAAGCTTTTTAGTCATCTTGACGCATCCCGAAAAAATGAGGCCCTTGGGCTTTCGGTTTTTATTTTTGATTACCGTTTAGATGAGCTTATTGATGCCAAAAAAGATGAGCGTCCTGAGGTTACCCCTGAACCACGTGAAGTCGCGGGGTGTATTGCTAAGTCGATGGGATATAAAGACATTGTTATTTTAGATAGTCAGTTTTCCGTGCAAGCTTTTACGATGCCGAATGCGTTGGGTTTTCCACATGCCCCCGATAGCATCGAAATTATTGCGTTGGGGCAAAATTCTCGGCAAAAAAACGTTTCGACCTATCACTTAGATACCACCCTATTTGGTGCTTATTATATAGGGAATTTAGGCTTCGCCGATATTTTTGGCGCGAGCGCTGCGGCTCCGGGTGAGGTGCTAGAAGAAAAATTCACTGCAAGCCTCTATGCGATCAATAATAATGAAAATGATGTAAGCGTAAATATTAATCAGGTATTTTGCCGCCAATTTTCGACAGTTGGCTTTTCTGCGCCGGAGTAAATTCTGTTTTTCTTCTCAGGCTTATTCTTGATGAATAGAATTTTTTACTATCTATAAATAAAACATAATTTTTTTGATTTTTATTTCACACCAAAAAAGTCTTTTTAGATTTTAGCTTTGAATTTACTCATTTTTTTAAAAAAAGTACCGATCCCTTTAGCATAGTCAGACCGTTGCCAGGTTTTTTTTCATAGTTTTTTTAAAATTGGGCTTAACCCTAAAGTTTTTAAGTTTATATCTGATGATCATCCGCTGGTGATCAAAAGAAAGGAACATTGAATGCTGAAGTATCTTTTATTCGTTCTCGTCTCTCTTAGCTTTACACTATCCTCCAAAGTTTTTGCTCGCGTTACCATTTCTCCCTTTGCGAGCATGAGTTCAGCAAAAAAAGTAAAGCCAGGGGCTTCGGGCAAAGAAACCGAGACCCTCAAACAACGAACGACTTACGGTATACAAGGTAGTGTTTCCATGTACCGCCTGCTTAAATTTCAGGTGAGTGTCGGTCAAAGTGAATTGACTTAAAGACAGGTAAGCCCCTGGTTTGACCAGGGGACCTTTAAGGCTTGGCCCTCGGATTAAGTGTTTGAGTTGGGACACAAAATGGTGGAAGCCATTTTGCACCCAACTCAGTAGAATTCCTTTGCTTGACGGCAAAAGGAGTTCGGTATGTACGAGAGTTTAAATCATTCAAAATGGGACTGCAAATATCATGTGATTTTTG
>JAUILP010000154.1 GCA_030432875.1 Oligoflexia bacterium
AAAACACCGCAAACCGTGAACAGTTAGATCTTGTTCGCATTTTATATAGAGTCGCTAGTGCGATCCAAAGTTGTGATGCTAATAGCTTTGAAAATTGCTCTGAAGCAAAGCTAATTTTGAATGATCTTGTGGTTGGCTTGATCGCTGAGTTTGATATTCTGTTAGGTTTCTTTAAAACTCCTTTAGATAAATCTATTTCATTGGCAAACTGGGAAGATATTTCTCAAATTTTGGACGACCTAGACCAACAAATATTTGAGAGGCGCGCCTTATTATGGACTAGTTTATTCACAAACCAAGATACCTTAGTAAAAGATACTGATCTTGATGTTCATTTAAATGTTTTTGAGCCAAATACCAATGATTTAAGCATTGTTAATGCCAAGATTGGTTTGCGTGATATTGGCGAATTCGCAAAAAAGAATATTCTCATAAATCTTCCTTACGGTTTAGTGCACATTTTTGATGATGATCTTTTTAACATCACCAAGGGAAATAGCGGGAGTTTACTCACCTACAAAAATATTTTTCCCATTGCGGTATTGGCTGTGAAAGATGGGATACCCATCAGCGGCGGTGTTATTAGAACCGTCGCCCCGAGCTACATAGAGCCTCCTAAAAGTGAACCGCAGGCATCTATAGCTGACTCTCACATCGAGGAAAACAAGAATAAAACGGTCACTCCATCATTGCCGCTAGAAACAATACCTATTCAATCCAAAAGCAACAAAATCATGGCAGACCAAAATGAGGAGATCATACTGGACCCGCCCAAAGGTCCCTGCAGACCTTAGCTGCCTAGCGTATCTTTATATTTTGGTCTTAGTCATGGTACAATGTAAAAACATCGGAGAGAAAAATATTATGGCTTACTCTTATTATATTTCTAATCGTCCTCTTAAAATTTTTCAGCTCGGTACCGTTCTTGTTCTTGCGATTGGAATTTTTAGAAAATCAGAATTAGTAAATAACTATTTTAAACTCAAAAAAAGTTCAGCGGTATTAGAAAACACGGTAACACAAATTGAAGCTGAAAATAGCGCCTTACATAGTGAAGTGGAAAAGTTAATCAAATCGCCGGAATATATTAGGAGAACCTTGCGGGATAAATATCACATCACAGAAGAAGGAGAAAAAATTTTCTTCTTCGCTGAGTAGAAATCAAAGCTTTCATTAATGCTTATGTCAATAAAAATACTGCGACCTTGGAGGGTGTTATGAGGTGTCCACGTCAACAATTGTCTCTTGTTTCTTTATTGTTTTTATTTTGGTTCCTTGGCTGTGGTAATGGCTCCAACCTTAATAAGTTTGTGTTCGCCGGGGATAAAGATCAAGAGGCACTCAGCACCTTAATGGAGCGCGCCGAATTGGCTTATGACCGAGGAAGAATTGAGGAAGCATTTAATTTAGCAAGCCTAGCGGCTGACAAAGCCCCCGGAAGCGAACGTGCGGCGGTACTCCTTGGGTTTATTAGTCTCTCCCAAGCTGGTAGCGATCCTTTTAAAATTGTCGAAAAGCTCATGTCCCTTTCTAGCTCCAGTACAATAGAACAAAGCAGTGGGTGTAGCTCTTTGTCAACAGGTGGGAACGCTGCCGATGTGATGGGAGCACTTGTGGGATGCTTGGCAAATATCCCTGCGGACGAAATGTCAGAAATTGGTGAACCAGTCACCACTGAAGTCACTGAATTTGAGGCCTATCCTATTCTTAAACCGATTGCTCCATCAACGATTGCGGATCCCGATAGCCCGCGAGCACGGGTGAGCACTCTTTATTATCTAAACGAAGCAATCGCTTACCTTTGCCCCTTTGTCAATGAACCAACAAGTGAGCACCCAGCGCGCACCGATGATGACCCCCGGCATGATTGTCAGGCATCTCCTCTTCAGCGCTCAAATCAAGTCAAATCACATTTTGTCTGGGCAATGGCGCATCTCGTCGAGTCGCTTTCATTTTATCAAGTTCTTATGTACAGCACGAGCGAAGGGACCGCTTTAGCGCCTGCAGCCTCAACCAGCCAACAACAAATGAGCTCTAATTTAATGAAGCGGGTTGATGTGGTAAAAAATATAAGCACCAGCGGTGCGAGCAATATCAGTAAATATGTAAAAGCGATCACAGAGCTAAAGGCAAATTTTGATGCTGTTTTTACTTCTCCTGCAGAAGGCGAAACGGTTGCCACCTCAATGCTTCAGTCTACTATGGTTGATCTTAAAGTCACTTCGGCAGCCTTTGGTGCTATTCCTGGTGTACCCGATGAAATTACCGCCTCGGTGACAAGTGCCATTGAAGCTTTGACGACGGCGGCAGGAGCGGCCAATGATATCACTTCTCAGTCCTCTCAATTACAGGGTCAGTTAAATACAGCAGCGGCAAGTGCCCTTAAAACCAGTATTGACAAAGTATCGACCTCTCAAGTAGATGATACGCAAAAGCAGGAGATTTGTGATTCGTTTGCAACTATCGCGGTGGGGACAACTTACGCCCTTCCCGCGAATCAACCCAGTCTTTGCAAATAGAAAACCTAAATACTTAACAATGTTGAATACCCTATGAAAATAGCCTCAGACTTCTGGGGCTATTTTGTCTTGAGCGCGATTGAGGGAAAGCCTTATCCCGAGCTGCAGATAAAAAATCTATTCACATAGCCTCGACTAGTCTTATTTTTTTAAAAAAGATACGTATGCTATTCAAGATTTTGGGGAAAGGCGAAATTAATGCCGCACGTAAATTCGTAATAAATCAAAAAAAGCCCTAAAAAAATCGCCTAATTTTAACTTAGAATTCCCAATATCCTGCCAGCGCTCAAGAGGCATCTCATAAATGGAACTAACAGGCATTTTTGTTTTCCAACGTGCAAATATTTCTACATCAAACACCCAGCGACTTATAAAAGGAACTCTGAAAATATCTTCCAAATTTTCTGAGTACCGAAACATCTTTGCCCCACACTGAGTATCATAAACAGCCAAGCCCAATACCAAAGAAGCGCAGGTGGCAAAAACCCGTCCCAAATAATGGCGGAATGGTTTTCTATGAATATCCTTCCCTAAAAGCTTTACGCGAGAACCGACTAAAAAATCAATTTCTGGGTGGCTACCTAAAAAATCGATAAAACGTGAGATTTCGTTTAGAGGTGTGGCAAGATCCGCATCCCAGTAGCCAACATACTGAGGGTTATACTGAAAGCTATGCAAAAAACCCTGCCGCACAGCTTCCGCTTTACCCATATTTGTTTTTAGAGCTAAAAACTTAATTTGTGATGATTTTTCTGCAAGCGCTACTAACTTCTTCCTAGTATCATCGCGACTGCCATCGTCGACAAACAAAAAGTACACGCGCGGGTTAGAGATAAGATAGTTTAAAAAACTATCCTCAAGCAAACGCGCGCTCTCATTATAACAAGGAATAACGATACA
>JAUILP010000076.1 GCA_030432875.1 Oligoflexia bacterium
ATGCAACCTTGGCTTTGAATTGAGCCGTGTGTTTCTTCCGCTGAGCCATTTTTCACCTCCGTTAGATGGCTGTTTTATACCAGCGGACTTAACTTAGCAAGTTGTCCAGTTTTTGGGGTCCACCATATTTTATTATAGTCATAAAATAAAAATATCTCGTCATTTCATGGGGATAAAAATTTTATTGGTTGACAAATATTTTAAGAACCGCTGGGTTGCAAATCTTTATCTATTTAGACACTCTATATTAATCAATTTTTATAAATTAATAAAATAATTTTGTTATATATATAAAACTTGACCATTTTTAATATAATGGATATAAGTTAGAGCTGCTCGTTAGAGGAATTATGGGATAGAGACTTTACCAGAGCGATATTCACCGGACTCAAGAAAGTTAACATATGAAAATTGCATATATTTTAGCCATATTACTTTCTTTCTGCCTATGCTTTTCCTGCGGCAAGAATAAACTCCACACCGTTCGCCAAGATGCCAGTGAAAATTCTTCTCTTCCCACGCCTGAAGATCTTAAAAACAAGAACCAATTATTATTAAATCAACCCCAGGTCATAAGTGAAACACCTCAGGAACAGATTGCTCTTTGCCATGCCGTGGATGATTCAGGTAATGAAGTAGAGTTTTGGGATTTTTTAAGTGAGGACGAAACTCTCAGAAGGGGTGAATCAGGTACGCCACTTCCTGAGGAGACGGGAAGCATTTCTGAAAGCG
Organism: Oligoflexia bacterium; assembly: GCA_030432875.1. Classification (GTDB taxonomy): domain Bacteria; phylum Bdellovibrionota_B; class Oligoflexia; order Oligoflexales; family JAGOVF01; genus JAUILP01. The sequence continues at coordinate 733 of JAUILP010000076.1, forward strand.
AGCTCAATCCTATAGCAGAAGAAAGTCCCGAGCTGGATCCCGCTGCAATTGATACTCCGAGAGAAAACTGCTTTACTCTAGATTAAATTTTAAAAAATTATACTTTTTCAAAATGAAATTATTTACGGGCAATCACTTGCGCCTAAAGTATCTTTTACTATTTCAATTTCGGCAAAAGGAGTTTCTGGGGTCAACGTGAGTTCTTTGGGATAATTTATTTCTTTATTGCCTATTAGAACCTGAAATTTGCTTAATTCGAGATTTGAAATGACTAGGGAGGTTAAAGCTTCCGATGATAATTGATACGTTTGCTCTCCGCGATCACTTCTTAAGGTAAGAATCTCTCCCTTTGGCTCCTCAATACTGATTGTTAATTTTCCCTTAACTTCTGGCTTCACCTCCTGAAGCGTTTTGCGGTAAACAAGATAAAAAGAATGGTGGTACAAAGTATTGTGTAATTCGCCGTTAGGTAGTGCTTCATCAGGATGTGCCGAATGCAAATTCACCACTTCATCACTTAAATCATTTGAATTACTTGATTCGCCCAAAATTTTTACACTCAACGTATTTCCCTTAAACATCGGTATATTAGTAAAGGGTTCATTCGCGGGCTTATCCATCATAATTGTTTCCTTGGGAAACTGGGTGATATTTTTTTCTAGGAAATAATTTCTATCGCGCACTGGATTGCCATTTTCATCAAGCATCTCGATATAGATATTGTGACGACCTGTATTTTCAAGGGGAAATAGATGATGAAGGCCGATAAGCTTCCAATAATATTCGCCAGGTTTTGGGGTAGCCCATTTTATACTAATATCGTATTTTTCTGCCAAGTTAAGCAGTTCTCTCCCTTCGCTATCATTGCGATGAAAAAGCTGGTTATAAACGCCAAAAGAATTATGTGTCGTGATACCAAAATTGGTACTTAAGGGTGGCTTTAAATCATTAGTTTCAACCGCCGAGGAAAATGTGATTTCTTTAACGAGGCGGGTCTCCTCTGGTGTACAGACATTTGGGGTTTGCGTTTCGCTATTAATGGGCTTTGCATCAGATGACTCTGGCGCAGACGGTGCTGGAGGCTCTGAAGCTGGCACATCATTGCTCGCAGCTTCTTTTGCCGCAATTGATTCTTGACTATATGATTTTATCTCAGGCTGAGAACCACATGAATTTAATAAAACTGATATATATAATGCTAACAAATACCCAAAGCCATAAACTGGAGTAAGATATCGAGACATAGTAAATCCTCTAAAATTTAGTTAGGTCCACGAATACTAAATGCCGTAATGATCCGGCATACTTTGGATCGGCCAAGAGCGCGTGAAATTTAAGGACTTGCGAAAAATAGCTATAATTCACGTGATAACAATGTATTAAGAAGTTGTTTTGTGGGGGAATAAAATGATAAATTTTTAAGGATTAATTTTTGTTTCATGATCATGCGTTTTTTTTTCAAAGCAATACGGCATTATGGTTGTAAGGATAACTCCTTCTTCATTAGAGGAGGAAGGTTTAGATATTGATACATTTATACCCATTGGACATGGACAAAGAGAAGTTATAATGAGGAATTGTTTGATATTGTTTTGGGATTTTAGGCGTTAAAAAAAGAAAAAAAATTAGTCAAACAACGCTCCCGTTAAATCTGCAGCATCAAATATGGCACTTCGTATATCCGCACCACGAAAATCGGCATTTTGCAAATTTGCACCCGTAAAATTGGCTCTAACTGCTACGGATTCTTTGAAATCACAGCCGCTGCAGTTGGCATTTTTAAAGTTTGCATAAGACACATCCTGAGAAAAAAATGATAAACCTTTAAGGTCAGCAGAAGAAAAATTAGCTCGTCCCGAAACGGACAATGATTTGGGGTCTAATACCTTTTTTTTCCATTCGCGGTGTCGCAGTAAAATTCCCTGAATAAATACCTGGTCTAATTCTCCAGACAAGGCCGGACTCACTTCAAAAACAAGAGGAGCTTTTTCTTTGGCAGATTGAGTCGGGGCGGCCTCTAGAGCTTCGTTATCTGACACGGTGTTATTATTTTCTACAGGCTTTTCTTTTGGTGATATTTGGCCGCTTTGGCCGCTTTGGCCGCTTTGGCCGCTTTGGCCGCTTTGGCCGCTTTGGCCGCTTTGGCCGCTTTGGCTTATTTCTTGTGCGTTATTTTGCGACATCGTCTCATTCTCCAAGCCAAGTCAATTAGTATATTTTTATAATAGCACGGCAGAATTTAATTAGAAATTGACTTTACACCCTGCAAAAATTTCTCAATTTGAAGGGTGCTGGTCGTTTCTTAAAAAAACTTTGTTATCACTCAACGCAAGTGAAACCAAATCGGTTTATTTTGTTTTGGATAATAAAATAAATGCTATAAGCATCGCAACGATGGCCGTCATGGTTCTTTTTTCGCTCTTTATGGCGGGAGAAAAGGTTGTTGGCCATTCGATTTCCGATAGACGTGGTAACTTTATGGGGAGCAACGCCGGAACATTTTGCCGGTATTCATCATATTCGGCACCAAATTTTTCAAAGAGAATTTGCTCTTCAAATTTGATGATAAAATAGTACTGTCCCCAAAATGCCGCAGCAATGAGAACGATGAGAAATAAATTTCCGGCATAAATACTGAATCCTAGCGTTATCAAAAAATTGCCAAGATAAAGCGGATTTCTCACAAAAGCAAAAGGGCCTGTGGTAATGAGTTGCCCTCCTGTCGTATGGCTTCGCGTGCGGGAAATTGAGCCAATAAAAGCGACACTGTAAAGACGAATGAGTTCACCAATAAAAATCAGACACATACCGGTCGTTATCGACGCAATCCCAGGACTCGCAAAGAAAAGCACCAGTATGATAACAGGTATGGGCGTATAATCACGCAGACGAAAAAGCCTAGAACCAATTTTTATCGTTTCATCACTATTCACTATGTCTTCCTACCGGTGAAAAATTTTTTATACTGAGAAATAAACCTTGATACCTCTAGAGGTAAGGCTTTAACCAAGGGCTATATCATAACCATCTAAATTTGCGATGTCACCCGAAATATTGAGGGGAACATGAAACAACGGAATAATTTTAATGATTTCTAATTTAAGCCCCTTATGGAAGGTATGAAAAAAAAGATTTTCAAAAATCTCACAATATTTTTTTGCGGTCGTATCGATCACGATTTCATCCCGGTTGTGGTACCAAACAACTTCGATAAATTTTAGTTCGGGTAAGGCCCGACTAAAAAGCTCCTGTTTGATTTCTTCCCTGATTTCTTTCTTGTTGAGCTTTACAAATTTTGATTTTGGCGCTCCCGCAGAGTCAGTCTCTAGGGACAATTCTTTTATTTTATTTTTATAAACCAGATTTAAAAGGCTCGCAGGAATTTTTTTAAACTCTACTCTGATTTTCATGCGAAAGGCCCCAGGGATTTGGCACAAAGATGTATCCCAAACAGAGGGTTTGCCGATGCTTTCAGCAGAAATTTCCTCCTCTGACTCCGGGTGCTGCCAACCATATGAAATCTCTTCGCGAGATTCGGGCTTAAGGACAAATGGGGGTGCCATATATTTTTGCAAGCATTTATCAAAATCCCCTGTCGATAAACTATTGAGGGGGGGGCCAAAAACCTTGTAGCGCGTTATAGATAATGAATTTTTCACTAATAGCCCTTATTTATTATTTGGTTATATAAAAACGAATTACTTCTTAAAAAGTTGGGTCACCAGTAAATAATTTTTTATAAGTTCTTGCGAGCCAACTTCCATCTCCTTAAAAATACAATAAATTATTTTATGTGAACCTATTTTTTAAAATACCTGCTAAATAAATGGTTTTCCATTGCTAAAGAATCAAAAACAGGCACCGATAACATTAATTGAAAATATTAATATATTTTAAGTAGAGGTATTAAGAGTGAACCCTTCCAAAATGCTAACCGATTATCACACATATTTAGAAGTTATGGAAGACCTGCTAAAGCCAATAGATGGTAGTGGTTTAGATCTCGAGACCTTGCGTAGGCTCTACGAGAGTAAGCTTGTATATTTAGAAAACCTGCGGGTGAAATGCTTTCAAGAGATAAATAAAAACATTGAGTCTGATTTTAAACAAGATGACTATCAATTGATATTGACCGCGATATTTGAAACTAAGCGCAATATTAAACGGCTGGTTGTTCTTACGATTAATACCAACCTCGCCAAACGCTGTGTTGGGTAATCCCCCTCCTCCCCCTACGACTGGAATTAAATTTTGCTCAAACCCTCGAGAACCATTCCACCTTTTTCTGTGTCATTTGGCTAGACTTAGGTGTATACGCATCTAACCATCAATAATCGCGCCGTTTTTTAGCTTTTTCAGTCAAAATGGTAAGCCTTGTATATTGTAAGCCATTATTTATCTTTGTTATTATAGAATGTAGAGGGTTAAATATCAGTAACGTGTTTTACGTTTGCTGTGCTCTATAGATCATAACAAATTGTATTTACATTACATTTTATTTACCAGCTGTTATTGGATTTTTTTTTCTTAGCGTGTTTACTCCTGAAAGGCACGCGCCCCATGGCTGAAAGCACCAAATTTTATGAAGCCCAGAATAATTGTTGCTGATGATTCTACCGCAATTCAAAAAGTCGTAAAAATTGCTTTTGCTTCTTTTGCCAGCGAAGTCGCTATGGTACAAAATTTTAGCGAATTAAAATCACAGTTGGTGGTGGATGAGTGGGATCTCGTCATCGCGGATGCGAGTCTTCCGGGACTCGTCGAAAAAGAGGATTTTTCGCAGCTCGAAAATTTGGTTCAAGAACGGCCTCTTATTTTACTCGCGGGAAGCTACGATACCGTGGATTTGAGCGCATTAGAAAATTCAAAAATCAATTATCATATTGTTCGTAAGCCCTTTGACGCCAGTGAACTGATAAATATCGTCAAACTAAACCTGCCGAAAGCCTTATTTGAGCAGCCAAAGATTGATCCCCTACCCCAACCATCGCCTTCTAAAAATGAAAAGACTCCTGCGAAGGTTTATGAAGATAAAAAAATGGAGCCAAAGTCCGATCTGCGACCAGCCGATGATGAGAATCATGAACAGCTAATATTATCAGGCGGATACCCTGAGGTTGCCACAAATAAGGAACGTAAAGGTATCCCGGCATTTTCCAGTGACCATGCTCACGCAGGCAATATAACTCCTGGCGAAGTCGAGACAAAAAAAAGCAAATTGATGAATGAATCAGATCTTCTGAGGCAGGCCATAAAGGTAAAACAGAATTTTGAATCATCAACAAATGCTAACGATCATATTATGTCGATGGCATCCAAATCAGACTTATTAACCCTGATTGAAGAAACAGTTAAATCACAGCTTGATATCTATGCAAAAGAGATGATTCTCTCCTACTGCCAGAAAAATTTTAAGGTATTAGCAGAAGGGGTAATTGTTAAAGAAATTGAAAAACTGCTCATAGAAAAAAATCGGCTTCAAGGGCGGTAGATGCGTATCAGCGGTGCTGCTTCCAATAGATACCATTCTTTATCAGATTACATGTGCATTAACGCCGGTAACTCATGGGTAATGCATAATTTATTTTTTTAAAAAGAAGCCTTCCTGATCTGCTTGACATCTGATGGTAACTGAGTTACCATACGGTATGGCAAAGATAGATGATAAAATTCCAAATGTGTTGAGATTAATTCGCCAGCGAGCTCATAATGGTAATTTTGTCATATTGGCTCATGCTCAAGTTAGGCAGGTTGAGAGAAATATTTCGGTGGTTGATATTGTTTTCGTTCTGAAAAACGGCGACAGAGAGCCAGAACGAGATGAATTTAAGGAAGACTTCCAATCATGGAAGTCTACTATAAAGGGGCAGACCTTGGATAATAGGACACTTCGAATAGCGGTTGCCTTCGATGAAAATGAAATGTTGATTATTACAGTTATCCCTTTGGGGAAACAGAGGTTTTAATGGAAAAAAAAATTCAAAAAAAATATTTGGACAATAGTCTTGGTTTTCCAGTGGTTTTAGTAAATGCACCTCTGATAAAAGTCCGGGGCGAATGGGTTCTTCATGTCAACTATAATGATTATCAACAATCGATTTTATATCTTCTCGCGCACAAACCAGCAAGACTAACTGGGGATGAGATTAAGTTCGCAAGAAAGTTCTTTGAAATGACAGTACGAGGGTTTGCGGATCGCTTTTCTGTCAAGCATCCATCCGTTTTAAAGTGGGAAAAAAAGGGGGGCGCATTTACGCAAATGGCGTGGTCGACAGAAAAGGACATTCGGCTGTTCATCTTGGACGAATTGAAAGAAAGTGCTGTAGAACTTCGTGCGCTCTATAGAGCACTTAAGAATGTTGCGGCAGAGGTGAGTGATCCCGTGGTGATTAACGGAAAAGAGCTAGCTGCCTGAGATTGATGACCGGCATATTACAATAATATTAGGTTATTATAACTTTTAAAAGTAGAATTCCCCCCCAAAAAAGCCGCAATTACCCTAGGCATAAACCCGCTGATTGACTAGTTTAGCTAAAAAAGTTTATTCTCAGTCAAGCTACGTTTCTTATCTAAACATTTACCAGGCGGATTTATGAGCGATTTTGACATTCATCCTATTATTCTTGAACCGATGATTACCCGAGCTTTACATGAAGATTGGGGCTATAGGGACTGGACCACTGATCTTTGTGTCCCGCGAGATAAAACAGCTGTGGCAGAGATTGTGAGCAAAAGCGAAGAAATGGTTATCGCGGGACTCGATGTTGCTCAGTTAACTTTTTCTTTGGTCGATCAAAACTTACACATAGAGACCACGTCTCAAAATGGCCAAAAAATCAGTAAAGGAGATATAATTCTGCGTATTTCTGGCTCTGCGCGCTCTATACTTAAGGCCGAGCGCGTTGCCTTAAATTTTTTAGGAAAACTTTCTGGTATTGCCACCTTTACCAACAAATTTGTTACCGCTCTCGTGGGCACTAATACTCAGTTACTCGACACCCGCAAATCGACTCCCGGCATGCGCATCCTGGAAAAATCAGCCGTGGCCATCGGGGGAGCCCGCAATCATCGCCTCGGACTTTCCGATGGTGTTTTAGTTAAAGAAAACCACATTAGAGCGGCGGGAGGCATTAAAAAAGCTCTTGCCGATTTGAAAGAAAGCCTACCGCCGACCATCAAAATTGAAGTCGAGACGACAAATCTTGACGAAGTTCAGGAAGCACTTGAGGCCGGGGCTGATATCATTATGCTTGATAACATGACTTTAGCAGAAATGGCTCTCGCAGTGCGAACCATTAGAGGCAGAGCTTTAGTCGAAGCATCAGGCAATATCACCTTGGAAAATGTACGCGCCGTCGCAGAGACTGGGGTAAATTTTATTTCTTCTGGAGCGATCACCCATTCGAGTAAATGGTCTGATATTTCGCTGCTTTTTAAGGTATAAAATAGAAACCGACATGAATAAATAGAGGCGTCTGATTGATAACCAAAGGTATAGGGTTGGGCGTGGGTAATTTTTTTTCTTTTAAAAGAATTGATTCGACTTCAAACAAAGCTCATCAGCTCATATCTGATGGCCAGCAATTTCCTTTTGCCGTTCATGCCCTGGAGCAAACCCATGGGCGCGGCAGGACGGGTAAAACGTGGCTAAGCCCTAAAGGGGGTTTATATGTCACAATGGTACTGTCCTCAGAGCTAAAATGCTCTAAGTCGCTGGCAAGCCTTTGGGCAGGAGCCCTGCTCGCGCGTTTTTTTGAGGAACAGTTTGACCTAAAAGCGCGCTTAAAATGGCCAAATGACCTCCTGTTTGGCGGCCAAAAGCTTGCCGGTTTACTCGTTGAAACGAGTATTCAAGGCACTGTTTCTGGTCCGGTAGTGCTGGGAATAGGCATTAATATAAATGATAAAAATTTTTTGCCCGAAACAGCGGCATCTTTAGGGTTTTCCTACCGTCCTTTTTTTCTAGAAAATAAGGTTCCCCGTGTGCGCAGTTGGGGCGACGAAGAATTAGAGAATATGGCGCGTGATTTATGGGAATTTTTTCAGCAAAACTGGCTTGATCACACGGATAATTCCTCGGTTTTAGCCTTGGTCAATCAGTATCAGTTTGGACCTGGGACACTCTGGATTAAGGACCAAGCAGAAGTTGATCGTTACTGGGCTGAGAAAAGGCTATCAGAGGATGGGTCACTTGTATTGGAAAAACTCGGCGAAAAAGATTGTATAGAAACACTTTCCAGTGCTACGCACTCTTTTCAGCTCGCCATAACCCAAGAAAAATTCCCCTATTTTTTTCTCCTCATCGATCAAGGCAATACACGAACCAAATTTGCAATTTATAGCAATAAAACGGAGTTAAAGCAGCTATTAGCCACTGATAATAGTGATTTAAACCTCCTCAGCTTAGAGCATTTGGTCGCACTCATAGAAAAAGAAATTAGGGCAATCATAGGTGAAAACGCTGAGATATCTCTCCCCAAACTTTTGGTCACATATATGGCATCCGTCAATATGGATGGCTCTAAAGTTTTGCGAAAATTGTTTAAAGATCTCGGACTGGCTCTTTATGAGGTACCCAAAATTCCAGTTTTTTATAAGCGGGATAAATATAATTTTTCGCAGCTTGGCATTGATCGTTTTTTAGCGATAGAAGGTGTTTTAGCTATTTCAAAGCATCAAAGTCGCCATAAAAAAAATGCCCTTCATGTCATTGTGAGTTTTGGCAGCGCTTTGACTGTTGATATTGTCAATTTTGATGGTAAACATCTTGGCGGCTATATTACACTAGGTATAAAAATGCAAGCCAAGGCTCTCCATGAATTTACCAGTTTACTGCCAGAAATATTACTCTCCCCTCTTGAAAATAACGTTTCTTCTATGAAACAAGATATTCTCTTAGGGAATTCAACGGAGAATGCCATTAAATTTGGAATTGTAACGATGATGCAGTTATTTATAGAAGGTATTATCAAAAATTTTGAAAAGAAATCTGAAGTTCTTGTATGGATTTCGGGGGGGGATAAGGAACTTATTGAGATAAATAATGCCAAAAAAAATTTGGACTATATTTATTTAGGTATTCTTAATATTATCTTCAATGGTTATGGTAAGTAATATTCCTCCGCTTGTTTTAAAGTCTATTATTGTCTAAAACATATATATCATTTTATTTGAAAGGTTAGATATGACAGTTGAAATCGCTAATAAAGAAGCTCATTTAGCCAACTTCTCTGCACTTCTTGAAGCACTTGGAGAAAATCCCGCCCGTGAGGGTTTAAAAAAAACTGCGCTTAGGCATATTGAAGCCCTTGAATTTCTCACTAAAGGCTATAAGGAAGATATTCCCTCTATTCTTGGTAAAGCCCTTTATACCGAGAGTTATCAGGATATGGTTCTTATCAAAAATATTGAGTTCTACTCTATGTGCGAGCATCATGTGATCCCATTTTTTGGCAAGATACATGTGGCTTATATTCCTGATGGTAAGGTCATTGGTCTTTCAAAAATCCCTCGCCTTGTGGATGCTTTTGCGCGCCGTTTGCAGGTTCAAGAAAAACTCACCCGCCAAATTGCCGAAGCTCTTTGGGAACATTTTAAACCGAGAGGCGTTGGGGTTGTTTGCGAAGCCTATCATTTATGCATGATGATGCGCGGTGTTGAGAAGCAAGATTCTTATACGATTACGAGCAGTCTTCATGGTGACTTTAAAGAGGGAAATACCCGTCAAGAATTTTTGAACCTTATCCAGAAAAGGCCTCCTTTGTAGGCGCATTTAGGGCATTTTTTTGAAGACGTTTCTCTGAAGCCGAAATTTTGCACTGGGGAACAATGCCGGATTCATAGGAGTAACGCGGCATATCATTCATGCTTTTGAAAAAAATGATCGCAGTTATCCTTTGTTTTTAGCTGTCTTTAGCAAAAATGGTAAGATTTAGATATGAATCCCAAGCGCATTAAAGTTGAAATCGACAATTTCATAGGTATTGTCACTCTAAACCGTCCCGAGAAAATCAATGCCTTTGACTTAGAAATGTTCTCATCGATCTCAAAAGCGATCAAACAGTTACGTCGCAACAAAAAGTTACGGGTGATTATTTTGCTTGGGGAAGGTCGTGACTTCTCAAGTGGTTTGGATATTAATTCCGTGATGACTAATATGCGGGCGGCACTTAAAATTTTTTGGAAATGGTGGCCATGGTCCGCCAATCTTGCCCAATATGTGAGCTATGGATGGCGCACGATTCCTATTCCCGTAATCACCGTAATTCATGGCCGTTGTTGGGGAGCTGCCATGCAAGTCGCCTTAGGCACCGATTATCGCATCTCCACCCCAGATAGCCAACTTTCCATCATGGAAAGCAAATGGGGCCTAATTCCAGATATGGCAGGATCACTTGGTTTAAGAGAAATAATGCCACTAGATCAGGCGATGAAATTAACCATGACCGCCGAGGTTATCAGTGGGGAGGTGGCTAAAAATCTCAATTTAGTCAGCGAGATCCATGCCCAACCCTATGAAAGAGCCATGGAATTAGCAAAAGTGATTGTGCAAAAATCGCCCGATGCCATTTGTGGGATCAAACGCTTATATCACAAGGCCTGGCATCACAATGACCATTATCTACTCTTCAGGGAATGGCTATACCAAATACGAATTCTCTTAAACAAAAATAGATCGCTCGCGGTAAAAATACAAAAAGGTAAAGTCGTCCAATTTTTAGAGCGAATGAATTGGTAATTTCTATAATCAAAGTCCTTTAAAGCTCAATTAATTTTTTAGTAAAAATATAGCAAAATATTTTTTGGGATCTTGCCAAACATGTTCGACGGAATAAGAAAGTTTTTCAACTTCCGCGGTAAAGTCTGGAACAGTGAATTTATAGCTATTTTCCGTATGAATGGACTCACCAACTTCGAAATTAATGCGTTCTTCCCCGACTCGGACGGACTGCTCGGCCTGACTAATAAGATGCATCTCTATGCGTTGTTCTGCCTTATTAAAAAAAGCCTTATGAGAAAATTTTCGCACATTAAAATTTGCGTCAAGCTCCCTATTGATGCGGCTTAGCAAATTCAAATTAAACTCTGCAGTTACTCCTTGGTCATCATTATATGCTCTATTAATGATTTGAGTATCCTTGCTGGCTAAATCAATGCCAACAAGAAAATATCCCCCCTGTCCCAAAATCTCCTGGGTGCTTTTTAGCAAGGCTTTACGCCTATCGGGAACTAAATTGCCTATGGTGGATCCGGGAAAAAAAATGACGCGCTTAGAAGTTTCTCCTGCAAGCGCTTCTTTTATTTTTGTGCCGTCATTGTAATCAGCACATATAGGCAAAACTCTTTTTTGGGGATAGCGACTTTTCAGTTCAGCTGCGGTTTCTAACAAGTGCTCCTTTGATATGTCCAGAGGAATATACGTTTTAATGTTATCCCAGTGATCGAGCAAAATTTGCGTCTTTACGCTGCTTCCACTGCCATATTCGATAAGAGTGATGTCCCCAGGTATAATGTCCTTGAGACTCGGCACAAGATCCCTAAGAATCTTGGTTTCCGTTCGCGTTTGATAATATTCGGGTAGCGTACAAATCTCATCAAACAGTTCGGAGCCTCTTTTGTCATAAAAGTATTTGGCCGGTATTTTTTTTGGCAAATTTTTTAAGCCCTCGTGCACATCAATAGTAAATTTAGATGCCTTAGGATGAAGATCAATAAAGGGGATATTCTGAGACATGGATGATTATTCCTTTTTTAAACAATTGAAGTTGTTGATAACCTAATCCCGCTGCATTGCCAGCGATCATCTGGGTAGAAAAAATTGCGGTAGGTTTTACGGAAATGATTTTTTGGTGTAAAGCAGCTTCCGCCTCGTAGTACGTTTTGCCCACACATGAATTTTCCGTTATATTCGGCTACAAGTCCCTCAAATGGCTTATAGCCCGGATAGGGCAAATAGCTACTTTGCGTCCAGTCCCAAACGTTGCCCAAGTAAAATTTCTTTGATGCCATAAGGTCAGAGGAACTAGACGCCATGTCATTTTCAACCTGAGGATGAAAAGTCTTGGCATCAAGAAAACCGCAATTATCCATAGCGCCATAGAGTCGCGCAGCCGTTTCCCATACACCTTCAGTTGGGAGCTGTCCGCCACGCCAGCGTGCAAAGGCATCTGCCTCATAATAACTGACATGGCTCACGGGTTCGTTCATATTTAGAGGGTTTAAACCAAATAGTGTAAATTCAAACCACTGGCCATCAAGTTTTCGCCAATAAAGAGGAGAATGCCACTGTGACTTATTAATTTTGTGCCAGCCCTTTGAGAGCCACAATGAGGCTTTTTTATATGAGCCATCTTCAACAAATTCAAGAAACTGCGCATTAGTAATATGTTTTCCGGCAATTTTACTTTCATAAATATATTGAAGATGCTGAGGGCGCTCATTATCATAGCTAAAATCATCACCAATATTTGTGCCGACAGGACTCAAGCCAGAAGGAATTTCTAGCCAATCAGATTGAATATTTTTAGTAGCAGTTGGCTTTTCTGAACACTTTTTTTCTAAAAATAGTGCCGGATAAAGTGGATTTAAGGAAAAACTATATTTGATATCCATCAGTAAAAGTTCCTGATGCTGCTGCTCATGATGACATCCGAGCACCAGTAAATTCAAGATATCTTGATTTTCTTTACATTCCAAAGTCTGGCAAAACTTTAAGACATGTTCGTTGACATACTCTCTATAGTTAAAAATTTCCTCTACACTCGGCCTGCTTAAAAGCCCTCTTTGTGCCCTAGGATAAAAAGAGCCTACGGCTTCGTAGTATGAATTAAACAGATAGCTGAATTTTTGATCAAATTCTTGGTAATTTGGCATATATTTTTTTAAAATAACTTCTTCAAAAAACCAGGTAGTATGGGCTAAGTGCCATTTTGGGGGACTGGTATCTTGCATGCCCTGTAAAAGATAATCTTCAGCGGTTAAATTGCTGCAAAGTCGCTCACTTAAAGCGCGGACTTCATTAAATTTATCCTCAAGGGGAATATCCTGGGATGTAAAAGAAGGGAGTTGGTCTTTCATAGTATAAAACCCAATATATTTATCATGTTAAAATATACTTATTGTTAATAGGCAGGGTCATTATACAATCCGACTACCATCTGTCAAGGGAGCTTTATGGAGAGAGAGGGAGCCTATTCATGATAGCTAAAATTTACCAATACAATATTTTTAGTCGTGAGGCTCATGGTGGTAACCCCGCAACTGTGGTAGAACTCGACAAAGAAATACCGGAAGGGGAAATGCTTGCCTTCTCTAAAAAAAACAGCGACGGCGTCACTTCATTTGTTTGGCTAGATAATAAAAAACAATACCGTATTAAATGGCTGAGCCCATTCGGAAATATTCATTTTTGTGGACATGGCGCTCTCGCTGCCGCCTTTTATTTGCTGCAAGAAAAAAAAGTCAGTTCACCACAAACTATTTTTGGTCAGTTCGTAAGTTTTATCGTCCAGTTCAATTTAGAAAATCAGCCAGAAATTATTTTTCAGGCAGAACGCGATTTAGAGCTAATATCTCCCTTAAACAGTGAGTTGACGTTTACCGACATTATTCCGATAGAAATTTATAAAAAGGGCGATTTTTTACTTCACGTTTTTGGCAGTGAAAATGAACTCGCAAGAATCAATGTCATGCACAATGAGCTAAAAAAACAGAAGCTTTACTTAGCCGTCACAGCACCTGGTTCACAGTCCGACTATGTCCTAAGATACTTTACTATATCAGCAGGTCCTATCGAAGATGCTGCGACGGGCTCAGTGCAAAAATACTTAGCTCCCTACTGGACCCAAAAACTCAATAAATGTGATTTAATAGTTCATCAATTATCTCAACGAGGAGGATGGATTAATGTCAGATATGTTCAGGACCGTATTCACCTCTCAGGACCCTGTTGGTTTTTGGGTATTGATACTCTCTGCTGACTCTGGCATAAGATAACCTGCACTAGCTCCTACTCCCTTAAAACGAGGGATTTTCTCCCAGTCTCTGGACCGTTTATGTTTTTTTTAGTCTATCCAATGATAAGGAAATTTTCTTAACTAGTTCCGTATCATCAGGTTTGACCCGAGAAGGAAAGCGGCCAACCACCTTGCCCTCACCATCCACAAGAAATTTTTCAAAATTCCAGCCTATGTCCTCCTTTGGAGAGAGGGAATTTTTGACAAGGAACTGGTAAACGGCATGTCGATCAGACCCATTCACATGTGACTTTTCAAAAATAGTAAAATTTACCCCGTAGTTTAATTTACAAAAATCGCCAATTTTATCGCCCTCAAGATCCTCCTGACGAAAATCATTGGAAGGAAATGCTAATACTTCAAAACCCCGCGAACGGAATTGATCATTTAGCTTCTGCAGCCCCCCTAACTGTGAGGTATAGCCACATTTTGAGGCAATATTAACGATTAGCAAAACTTTATTCTTGTACTCGTGGAACGATACTTCTTTTTTTCCCAGAGTTATGGCATTGAGTTGGTAAAAAGATGTTTCTGCAAATAGTGGTGACGCGATGGCCAAACAGAGTGCGAGTGTGATTGCTCTCATAGCTTCTCCTGTAAAATCTAAATCTGAGGTTAAGAACTTTTTCTTACTTTTGTCTTTGCGGCTTTGACTAAACCAATTCTTTGACGTTCTGTTTCAATCAGATTTTTTAGAGTTTCACCACTCTCATGTGAGTCAGCGAGTGTCTTGACAGCAGCATTTATTTGCTGCTGTTTTTGGCCGATATAAAGTGATTTCCATAAAACATCCAGCAAATCTTGTTTTTCATACGGTTTTTCTAAAAAATCTGTTGCGCCCAAACCAATGGCCATTCGAAGATGGTCACTGCTTTCATAGGCGGTAAGAAAAACAAAAGGCGTATCAAGGCCCTTAGCCCTCACTGAACGGCAAAAATCCATGCCAGTCTTTCCAGGCATGGTGATATCACTTAAAATGACACTGACGTTATCATTTTCAATAAGGTGCATAGCATCTGCGACATTATTTGCAGATAAAAGCCTTATGCCACCCATAGACTTTAAATCTTCGATGATAATTTCTATAATATGAGGTTCATCATCGACGAGAAGAATGGTGGGCGACAAATCGGATGGGTTGTTATTCATAACAAAAATCTCCCTATTTTATGCACTTTCATTATAAAATTCCTTGTGAATTTTTTGGGGCAGCACCATCACAAATCGCGTATTCATAGATTCGTCATCATAATATAATTTTCCGCCATGCCGTTCAAGAATGTCATGGCTAATCGAAAGCCCAAGTCCGGAGCCCTTTCCAGAAGCCTTTGTAGTATAAAAGGGATGCATAATTTTAGATTTTACTTCAACAGGTATGCCTTTACCGCAATCGACAACAGCGATTTCTATATTTTTTTCATTTTCACTGAGTTCAATCCTAACCCAGCGTGAGTCATCTTCGATCAGTTCGATAGCATCAAACGCGTTGCTCAGCAGATTCAGCAAGACTTCTTCGATTTGGACTGGCTGACATTCAACCTGTATATCTTTAGACCCAACTACAGATAGGTTGACGCCACTAACACGGAATTTTTCCCCGCAGAGGAGCAATACTTCATCGACTAAATCTCCACACCTTAAAGTTTTGTGAGGATCATTTTTACTCTCTCGCGCAATATTCTTAAGTCCTTGTACTATTTTTATCACCCTAACCGAAGTTGTTTGAATGTTATCGGCATATTTTTTAATTTTTTCTAGATCCGGATGAGGCGAGTCTAATGAATCCAAAATATGCCGGGACCTGGCATGTATGATACTAATCGGATTATTAATCTCATGACCAATTCCCCCAGCCATTTCGCCAAGAGCAGACATTTTAGCCTTTGCGACTAAAGATTTTTTTTGCTCATCAATACGCCGATTTTGTTCTTGCTGCTCAGTGATATCGCGGGTAATACCTAGGATTTCGAGTGGTTCATTATTTGAGGAAAATAAGATTTTCATGCGAACATCAACAAATTTTATTTGGCCCGATTTATGAAAAACACGGTACTGCACCTTTGCCTCAGATTTTGTGCGTAATTCCCGCTCTGCAGCATCAATTAGGTATAAATCATCGGGATGGATAATTTTCCGAAAAAATAATGGATCTTTAAAGAAGTTTTCTTGAGAATAACCAAAAACCTCTACTGAAGGCAATTCATTGGCGTATTTTAGCTTTCCGTCCTTAGCAGATAGTAACCAAATGGGATCATGCAATTGCTCAGTGATTGTTTTTAACCTTTGCTCAGAGGACCTTAAATCAGCTTCAATTTTTTTTCTACTGGTAATATCAATTCGCAGCGAAACAAAACGCTCAACCTGACCATTAGGACCAATATAAGGGACGATGGTAGTATCCAGCCAACAAAGTTCTCCCGACTTTTTTTTATTACAAATTTCCCCCTTCCATGTTTTCCCATTTTTTATCGTATCCCAAAGTTCAGTATAAAATTCCTTTGTATGAACCTTAGAATTAAAAATCCTATGTTTTTTACCTAGGAGTTCTTCCCGCGAATAGCCCGATAGTTTCTCAAAATTATCATTAACATAAATAATAAACCCATTTTTATTTGCGACATCGACAATTCCCGATTCAACTATAGCTTGCTTATGCCACTTGGCCTCATCATAGGATTCGAGCAATTCTTTACTGAAGAGAGAGTCCTTAGTCAAATCAGTTGCAATAAGAATGGCTCTCTCAACTTGATGCTCACTAGGGAGCGGTACTATATCGATTTTAAAAAAACCACCATTTTCTCCTGGAAGCGTTTTTATTTCAAATTCAGTTGGTTTTGCAGTAGCGAATACGGAACTCAAATGATCTTTAAATATGTCTTGTTCGTGAGGCGGAATATATTTGTAAGCTGATGAGCCAAGAATCTCAGAAAGATTATAATTTTCATCAATTTTATGATTGATATATAGAATCTCTGCCTTTTCATTAACTTCAAGAATATTCTGCGGCAGATTTTGCAAAAGCAAAACCGTTTTCAATTTTTCCTTCTCAAGCTTTATAACTTCTTGCTTAAAATCAGTAATATCTCTTACCACTGCATATAGAATCTGCTCTGAAAGGGAGACACTTAAATTCCAGGAAACCCACTTCCACTCACCTGATTTTGTTTGCAGGCGATTGACGAGATTCTCTGCTGTATTACCTTGCGACAATTTTTTAAGTTCCAGTCTAAAGGCTTCTTGGTCTTCAGGATGAACAAGTTTTTGTATTTGCCGTCCAGATAAATCCTGAGAATGCCAGCCCAACACACGGGCCCAAGCTGGATTTACATCTCTGAAACTACCGTCAAAGCTAGAGATACAAAGCATATCAGGTGAAAAAGTAAAGAAATTTTTGTCTGCCCTCATTTAGGGCCTGTACTCACATCTAATTTAAACTATTGAAATCAAAACAGTTTCTCACGACAATCTTTTTTAAAAAACAAAAGGAAGCTTGAGAAACATGTTAAGGATGATGTTAACCGATCAAGGATGGTCGAGGCTGGTGCTAATTTTGAAGAGCCTGCGAGTTCATTATTCACCTGGCATTAGACTCTTTGTTGAGGCAGTTCTATGCAAAGTACGTACAGGAGCTCCTTGGCGCGACCTTCCTGACAATTTTGGGGTATATTCCACAGTTTTTAATCGCTTTAACAGATGGTCGAAACTTGGCCATTGGAAAAAAATCTTTGATGCGTTGAAAGTCGATGGTGACGACGAGTGGAATGTTATCGACGCTACGATCGTCAAGGCTCATCAGCACGCAAGCGGCGCTGCTAGTAGCACCAATGAAGCTGCGGCAATCGGAAAATCTGTTGCAGGCAACACGACAAAAATTCACATGCTTGCAGACGCGAATGGTAATCCGATTCACTTTGAGCTGACTGGCGGCCAAGTACATGATTCAAAAAAAGCAAATGCGTTG
>JAUILP010000155.1 GCA_030432875.1 Oligoflexia bacterium
TATTGGGGGTAATTTGGCAAAATTCCTTGGTGCGAGCACACAAATCATAAATACCAATATTTTTGCATAAATTAACAATATCTTGTTTTTCAAAAGCGATGAGAGGCCTTAAAATACAGATATCCAAATTGTGTTCCATAGTGGCTAAGTTGGTTAATGTCTGTGATGAAACTTGGCCTAAAGCTTCTCCAGTAATTATGGCTTCGGTATTTCTCTCTGCTGAAATGTGTTGAGCACTCCGGTAAAAAAGTCTCTTTAACATGACTTGCGCATAACTTTCCTTAACGGCGCCTCTAATCGCGGTAACAATTTTGGTAAAATCCACAACAAGTAGCTTAGCTCTATAGCCTGGGGCCCAGTCCCACGCAAATTTTTGTAATATTTCCACAACTTCTCGCCTTTGCACACCGCCCGGAACAAGTTCAAATAACAAAAATTCTACGACAGTGCCACGCCGCATGCACATCCACGCTGCGGCAATGGAATCAAAGCCACCAGATACCAGGGCCAAAGCACGCCCGCCTGTGCCTAAAGGCAAGCCCCCACACGAAGGGTTGCGCTGACTGAAAAAATAAGCTTTATCTTCTCTGACGTCGACCTCAATAAGGACGTCTGGATTTTTTAAATCAACTTTTTGAGCAAAGGGCCTCAAAAGAGCTCCTAGTTCCCTTTTTATATCGAGTGAGGTAAAGTCATGGCGTCCAGAACGCTGCGCGGCAACAGCGAAGGATTTTGAATCCACGCTTTTTGTATAGAGTTCTTTACCGAGGTTCAGGATTGGTTCTATTTTCGCATCACAAATACCCTCAACGCGCGAAAATGAGCTTAAACCAAAAATTCGGCCCAGTAATTTCTCGACCAAATTGTGATCAGAATCAGAATCTATAGTGACAAAAATACGGCTCCATCCGGGATGGACGGTAATATTGATTTGATGGGCGACAAAAGCTCGTTTTAAATTGCGTATGATGACGCGAGCAAACTGGGCGCGAACAGGAGGTGACTTCAGGGTCACTTCAGCCCCAAGGCGGAGCAGGTATTGCAGAGGAGTTTTAGTAAGCTGAGGCAAACGTTTGGGTCCATTTCGTTGCATAGTGTGTAGTTAGGGGAAATTCTTGCTTGGTTTTTACGGGACCGAGTCCCATATCCCTTAAGCGACAATTAAGAAAAAGCAATAATACCAGAAAATGAAACAAAAGCTTTTTACACCTAAACTTCCCCGCCCTAAATAATTTAGCCGTTACCCTAGCATAAAGAGCCAAGAAACAATAGCCTGGGGAGAGATTCTTGGTGGGGAAAACCAAATTTTATAGCAATTTTATGATGCCAAGAGGTGTGAAAAATTGAAGATCAAGCGTTTATAGGTGTAAAA
This sequence comes from Oligoflexia bacterium, assembly GCA_030432875.1. Lineage (GTDB taxonomy): Bacteria > Bdellovibrionota_B > Oligoflexia > Oligoflexales > JAGOVF01 > JAUILP01. Next base: position 1,373 of record JAUILP010000155.1, read on the forward strand.
AGACCTTTGTTCAAATAGATTCGCGCGAAAAATGATTGAGATTTAAGACTTCAATTTATTTGCATTCGCTGATTCCTAGATATAATATTAAAAGGTAAGCCGAATTTTCTTGACACCATCCTGGATAAGTTGCTAGTTTTTAGTCTTTATTGTCTACCATTCCTCAGTAGCTCAGTCGGTAGAGCAGGTGACTGTTAATCACCGGGTCGGCGGTTCGAGTCCGTCCTGAGGAGCCAAATTTCATTTCCCATTCATCGCTAGTCGCTATTTGCCTACTTAAAACTTAAAACTTAAAACTTAAAAACAGTCGAATCATTGCTTCTCTGTCCTAGAGTTCTCTAAATGTACGTCAAATTAAAGTCGCAAGGCCGATAATAGTTGGTCAGCAAATGCCGCTTCGCCACGATAGCTGAAGCGCGAATAAAGTGCAGCAATAAGGCCAGGTACCGGCACAGCCACGTCTATAGTTGTCCTGATGGTTCACTATCTTTCCCCCGAATCGGATACACAACAAGTGAATTTTGAGAGCGCGGTATGGTATCCGAGGAAGTTCCTCAAAGCCGCATCAGAGGGGTCATCTAAATGAGGATCTGATCGCATACGTCCTTAAATGAGCGCAGTAAAGATTGAATTAAAATATCACCACTGCTTTGATGGTGACACCCTAACCAAATTTGATGATTCCAAAAACCATCTTTGGGACCGATCAAGCGGAGTGATTTATCTTTTAGCCCTGCCGTCACAAAATGTTTTGGTAAAAAAGCCAACCCAATGTCATCAACAACAGACCGCGTAATTGCGGCAATACTATCACTTTCCAGGAGGACTCTCCCTTTGAGTTTATTTTTTCCAAAAAACAGGTCCGTTTCCACCCTCAATTTGCTTTTTAATGAAGGCATAACCCAGGTAATACTTTCGTCGCCAATAAAATTACGAATGCTTGCCGGTGACAAATTAACCTTTGATTTGGAAAAAAGTTTAGAGTAACCCATATATTGGGAAGAACACAGGAGAATGACTGGAGATTCGACAATAATTAAATTTGTCAATTCCGGTTCAACCAAGGCTTGTTGGGTTACGATGGCATCCAGTTCATGAAATCGCAGGCGCTGGACGAGTTCTTCATGGCTTCCTGAAACCATATTAACCTTTGGACGCTGAATATCTTGGTGTTTTTTCAAAAAGAGACTCACGACATCAACAACAAAGTTTCTGGATATTTCGTGAGATATTCCAATATTGATGCGCCGAACAGCAGATGGCACACGCTCTAAAATAACTTCGCCCAGTTCCTCGGAAACATCAAACATTCTGCGACAAAATCCCAAAATAACGACACCACTCTCGGTCAGTCTGTTGCACCGGCCCACTTTGCGAAACAACTTCATGTTTAGTGATTCTTCTAGAACTTTGATTTGGCTGCTTAAAGAGGGTTGCGAAATCCTTAAATGCTTTGCCGCAATGGTTGTACTGCCAGATTTTGCGACGATATAAAAATAATAAAGGTGGTTAAAATTAAACATACATAGATTTTTACTATATATTTTATATTAAATATATATTTAATTTATTTTTTATTTCCCTGTATAAGTTAAAAAAGTTGACGCAAATTGTAGAACGTTTATGAAATGGGGGTATGAAGTGAAAGGAAAAGCCATCGCTAAAGTCCTCTCTGATTCCTCTAAATTTGCAGACACCTTCCCAGACTCCTTAGCAAAAGGGTTTGCGAGTGGAGATGCTAGAAATGAAGCAATCAAAGAGGTAGCTGTAAGTCATATTGTTGGTATCACATTAAATGCACTTTTAGAGAAAGTTACGGTAAAAATCCCCCCTGATGCAGACCGCTGCTGCTGGCGTTGCCATTCAAACTGAGAAACTGAAATCCGAACAAGAATTCAACCGCCAGTTCGAAGCGGCTAGAGCAAGGTTTACCCCTGAAGAAGCGGAAGTATATCGTCAGGGTGATAAATTGGTCATTAGACTACGTGGTCTACGATTTGAGAC
>JAUILP010000077.1 GCA_030432875.1 Oligoflexia bacterium
TTTTCAGGCATGCGAAAGTCTTTATCAAAAGCGAGCAATGAGGCGTATTTAAGAGAAAAGACAGCGTAGCCACTCATTAATACGTCGCAAATAGAAATGCTAGCACCGGCTTTTCGCCAATCAGAAACCTTGAAAAATGAGCCGCGAATGTAGCTGACTAAAGCATCAGCGCATAAATCTTTCCGCAAGTCCGCCATCCTTGGACCTCCTAATTCAAAATACTTCGCGAAAAGATATTTGTAACAATTTTTTATCTATTTGTAATCATTGAATTTATACTATCCAGCCGCTCCCGCCGGGAGCGGCTGATATAAATATATCCAGCTTGGATATTGGAGACGTGGGTGAATTATAACATGGCTAAGCTATTGCTATTAAAAGAGAATAAGCTCATAATCAGTACATTAAGAAAAAATCACTGTAAAACAAATTTTTCAATCGGGTAAGATCATGCTAAAAATTGCCGTAGATTTTAATACTACTTTGGCGTTTCGCTATAATGAAAAAATACTAATTTCTATTTTAATTTTAGCGGCATTTATTCCTCGCTTTTTTCTGGCAATGACTAATCACAGCATTCTGTGGCCGGATGAAATTTTTCAAACTGCTGAGCAGGCTCATCGTATCGTTTTTGGATACGGTTTCATTCCTTGGGAGTTTAATTCGGGTGCCCGGTCTTATTTTTTGCCATTAATATTAGCAATTCCTATGAAAATTACCTCGGTGTTTGGTTTTGATGCTGGAATAAATTCGCTATTAACCGCTAAGGGATTTATGGTTCTTATTGAGTTGCTAGGGTTTTATTATATGATGAAGCTATCTTATTTTTTAAGTGGTTTATCAGCCCTAATTTTAACCGGTTTATTTTATATTTTTCTTCCCATGAGTTTGGTTTTTAGCGGAAGACTGATGGGAGAAACTATAAGTGCCACCCTGATTGTGATGAGCTTTTATTTATTTTTTTTTAGTGAGAACTATCGGCCCTTTATAATTCTTGGACTTTTTTTGGGTGCGAGTTTTTTAACTCGGTATCAAACAGGACTTATTGCTGTTGCTTTCCTGGTAACTCAATATTTTCATCCTAATAAAAGGCGCCTCATACCTGCTGTTTGCTTGGGATTGGTTGTCGTTATCGTGGGGGGAGGGGTTCTTGATTTTGCCACTTGGGGCAGGTTCTTTAACTCCCTTTGGGTATATTTAGACTATAATTTAATCCAGGGTAAATCTGAAAGCTATGGAATAATGTCCCCAATATTTTATCTAGATCATTATTATCAAAGTCTGGGAATGAGTTTTATTTTCATAGTAGTTGGTGTTTTTTTTGCCTTAAAAAGGTATGGCGCATTGCTAATTATATTGATTCCATTTATCGGTGCCCATCAATTTATAGGCCATAAAGAGCTTCGTTTTTTGCTACCTGTGCTACCGATGGGTGTTGTTATAGCAAGCGTTGGTTGGAATGATGCCCTTAAATTTCTATTAAGTTTGAGAAGTTGGAAAATAAAGGATATTGGGAATAGCCATTTTACAAAAGCTGAGATTAATAGGAGCAAATTGATAGAACAGGTGGTGGGTGCGGGTAGATCTCCTCTTCTTTGGGTTTTTGGGGCAGGTTTCTTTTTGGGATATATAAACCTTTCTCATCTAAGTTCAATCACTACGGGAAACATGGGTTTGCCGCATGTTGACGCCTCCGACACGCGATCACCTTTTGCGATGAGTTCTGATATCCTTAATATTCAGATGGCGCTTAGTGAGACAAACGGAGTGTGTGGTATTGGATTAATAGGGATCGGGGAAGTCTGGACAGGGGGTTATACTTATCTTCACAAAGATATCCCTATGTTTTCTATTCCGTTTCAAGAGATCAAAAGCAAAAATGTTTTGGCTTCGGTCAACTGGATTGTCGCTCCCAAAGATATTGGCCCCTTTCCTGGGTTTGAAGGACATCGTCAGTGGGGTAGTCTAAACACTTGGAGTCGTTCTGGGGGGTGTTCTTCCCCGCCGGGTTTTTACTCCAGAATTCTTCCTTCATCCTGATAATGCTTGGTAAAATTTATTTTATAGATATTTTAAATTATAGATGCTACCTATTTTAAGTCGCCGATGTCAAAGGGGCACTTTTTTATTTATTTGGTAAATACAGTAACTTATTTGAAATTAAAATTCACCTATAGGTGTTAAAATCGACCAAATATTTTAGTAAATGTTCTCCATTGAGGCTTCTAGTATGTCGCGTCCACAGGTTCTTCCATTCGCTAAACAGTTCTTTGTCAACCCCAAAGAAGTCGGCTCATTGATTCCTTCTTCTAGGAGACTTGCGGAAGTAATGCTTAGTGGTATTGATTTTGGTAACACTAATATTATTGTTGAATATGGACCCGGCACTGGCGCCTTCACTTGTGCCCTTCTAGATCGACTTCCTCTTAAAACTCTTTATTTTGGTGTCGAGTCCAACAAAGGGTTTCAAGATCATCTTAAAGCTCGATTTCCGACAATTACGATTATTCCTGATTATGCTGAAAATATTTTTAAATATATAGATCAAAAGCATGCAGAAAAAGCGGATCTTGTTATTTCCGGGTTACCCTTTTCCCTTATGGCTTGGGATACGATAAAGATAACTTTAAATGAAACCTACCGTCTTCTTAGGAATGAGGGTGAGTTTCGCACCTTTATTTACAACCATTCTTTTTATTTTCCAAAATGTAAAAAGTTAATCACCGAATTGCGTAACCAATATAAAATTGTCAAAATTCATCAGATATTTAAAAATTTCCCGCCTGCTAAAATTATCGTTTGCACAAAGTAATAAGGTGAATAGTCATACGCTTTGTATGCTAGCGGCCCTCCGCAGAACGCAGTACGCTCCCTTAACCCACTGATTTATAGATTAGGAGGGATAGAGGGAAATTCTGATTGAATTATTGACTTGAATGGCCTACCATTAAAGACAAGTAACCCATGAATATATTTTGTATTTCACCTTTCATTTAAAAAAAAATATAATGAGGTTGGTGCTTAGTTAGGTTTTATAGCTTAATAAGTCGCTGGTGAAGGTGGTCATATGGAATTGTGGTAAGCTAAGACTACAGCCTTATGGGGATAACAAGGAGCGAGGAAGGGGAAAAAGCGGAGTTTACATTATGGTAAATCAGCATTTTTCCGCGAGCGAGCATCACAGTTATCGCCAATTTAACGTGGTAGTATACTAAAGGCGAAGCTCCGGTCATATTGGCTCATGATCACATCACATTTATTATTTACATTTAATTTAATTTTCGCGTCTTCAAGCCGAACTAATTTTGAAGTCTAGGTGAAAAATGTAATAGGCAAAATTTACTTTGAATTAAGAGATTAACTCTACGATGATTTTTCATTTTTTAAGAAAACAGAAAGCAGTGCCTACCACAGTGAATTGTGCGCTGGCGATCACCTTTTTTTGGTTGCTGTTTGATTTAACACTTCGCTTTGTTGTTTTTGGTGAATCCACTCAGCCGTTCATGGCACAACTTTATAATCAAAGCATCCTGCTTTCTTTTTTTGGTGCTTTTATATTGCTCTATATGGCTGTGATTGCTTATAAACTATATCGCCCATTTGGCATTTTAGTAGGAATTGTCTCTGCGACGGCATACACATTGGATCTTGTATCAAATATTTTTACTTACAAGTACCTTTATACTTATTTTTCTGGGTTTCATTTGGGATATGTGGTGCAGGATCCTGAATATATTGTAAATGCATTGAAGACATATTTAACTATCTCCGAAATTATTGGGTTACCTATTGTTATGGGTTTGTTTTTTTTGCCGTTTTTAACAGTCTTCAAAAAAACGACTATGCTGAATTTTGATTGGCGACCATTATGGGTACTTGCCCCGGTTTTAATCATGTATGTAGCAGTCTTTCTTACCATGACACCCGATAGTCAACATTTTATAGTTCTGCCTAATGTCAATTCTTCTGTTCAAATAGTAGAGTATATCAAAAATTATATTGATGATGAAGAAGGTCGAGAAACAGTACTTAAAGATACTCCTAAAATGGCTCTGCCAAAAAAACAATTTCCAACGGATGAATTAAATACCATAGTTTTAATTATCAATGAGTCATGGTCCAGGGATCATTTCACGCCTATTGATCCTAACACAACGGGTATGCCAAAACTAATATCGCGTTTACTTGCAGAAAAAAATGAATACTTTCTGTTCAACAGTGCTTTTGCCAATTCCACTGCGACGGACTTGAGTTGGCCTGCAATCATGACCGGCATCTCTCCGCATCAACCCTATAATACCTTGATGTACTTTCCGTTGATCTCAAATTTGACCAATAATGCCGGGTTTGATTCGGTCATTTTTTCGTCCTGGCGATTAGAATGGGCAAATATGTGGCCTTTTTTGCAAGGTGGGGGGTTTGATGTGATTATCGGTGCCAGCCAAATTGGTGCTGAAATTGTCAATGATTTGGGAATAGATGATATGATCACCGCCAATCAGGTTAGAAATTTTTTGATAGGTGTACCTAAAGAGAAGCCACTCTTTCTCGTATTTGGTACAAATTCCCTGCATAAACCTTATCAACAAACCTCCAGTCTCTTACCTGACGCGAAAAATTACAGCAATCCTTATATGAATGCACTAGGAATCCTTGATGAATCAATTGACGTTGTTCTTGATGCACTGAAGGAGATTGGTCGTTATGATAAGTCACTTATTTTTATTACTGCGGATCATGGAGACGGAATATTGTCAAAAAATGAAATTCCACGATTAACAAGCTTCTATGACTATTTCACCAAGATTCCCTTTGTCGTAAAAGTTCCAAAAAATCTAAATATAGATGCGAAAAAACATTTGTCCATCAATGTCGATCAAAATGTCCAAAATCTCGATATTGCTCCAACAATTGCTCATCTGCTTGGATATTGCACCGGTGCATTGAAAAAAGACCTCTGTGAAAGCTACTTGGGTAGCAGTTTATTTCAGAATATCAAAAGTGATCGTGTGTTATTGGCCATTAATACGAATGATGTACGAAAATGGGTTCCAGAAGGATTTGGGATCTATCAAGATCATTATCGCATTGTGTTTTCCAGCTTAGAACCAAATCTTAAAGGATTTAATGTCAGAAGTGACCCTTTTCAAACTACTGATATTTGGAAAAACTTGCCTTTAGAATTAAAGGAAAAAGTAAAGGACCTAGTTACAACACAAAAGCACTTTCACAGGGTATTTAGTGCTTACGGCTCAATGAAGGATTTTGAACAATAATCATTAATAATTATCAACATAAGCACTTAAATGTACCAAGGCTTTTCGCTAAATGCGTGAGGCAAACCTATACGGCACCATACCAGTAAAGGGTTTTATGGCACGAAAGGGCGATCACATACCATAACCAAAAAATGATGATTGGCGGTAGTTTAATTTTTATTGTATATTTTAATATAGCATTCTGAATTTTTGTGTCCTGTATATCGGTATTTAACATGTTAAAATATCTGAGCATTTTATTTTTGTTCCTGTCTTGCGTGAGTCCGCGAAACAGATCGATACGTGAAGTTATTACCCATCGCTGTGATCCCAAGTTGACAGATCAAAAGTCGGGTTTAACATCTGGTGACAATTTTTGGATCACTAAAAAAGACAGCTCTTCAGTGAATATCACACCTCACAATCTTCCCTGGGATAGAAGTAGTAAGCCAATATTTGTTTCGCAACACTCAATAGAATTAATAGATGTTATTCCAAACATTAATACGAAGGATTATCAAATTCACCGGCCCCCGTCAGAGAAATACGCTTGGGATTTTGTTCTAAGTTATGGCCAGGAAATTAGAGCGAGCCATTCGGGGACGATTCGTCTTGCGAGAAAGGGATTTGGCCGGGGGAGCTGTTCTAAACTGGATGCGGAAACCTCTAATTTTGTCATCGTTTACTGGGATGATGATTCTGGGCGGGAGTCGTTGTATCTCCATTTAAAAGATTTAGCACCTGGAATAGTTCCTGGAAAAAAAGTTACCCGTGGAGAAGTTATCGGCCATGCAGGCAATTCAGGTTGGGTATGCCCAACACCTGATTCATCAAACCCCACAGGTGGTACTCATCTTCATTATCAAGTTCAGTCAGGTGCAAAAGGGGGGGATGACCAGCGCACTAGTTATTATCTCAACTCTATCAAAGCACCCTTTACCGAAATCAATACTGTAGAAAAATTAAAGGCTCATTACTTTACCTCAGAAATGAATATTCAGCCGTCAGAGGGAAGCACTGCATCGCCACCTTCGCCAGATAATATCGAAAATTCTGGAGAAAATAAGCCGCCAGCGACATCAAATGAGGTGTCGCCAGTTCCAGGTCAATATACCCCCAACAATAGTAGCGATGCCTGTCCTCGCTAAGGGGACATTTGATGGCTGATCCATTGGTCAAGAAATTTATTTTTTTCAAGTTCTGAAAGTAGAAATCTCTGTGAATCCCGTTCTTGTTTTTGCCTTAGGGTAAAAAGGGAAATGGCAACGGCGACAGAAATATTGAAGCTTTCCACCATGCCATACATAGGGATTTTAAAACTATAATCAAGATGCTCATGCCACTGGGGTGAAATGCCATCATGTTCATTGCCGAAAATTAGGGCTATGGGCATCTCGGTGGGCAAATCATTTAGGCTAATACTCTCATCACGAACAACGGCTGCGGCTAGCTTAAAACCTTGGGCTTTTAAGTTCAGGGCCGTATCCAAAATGTTCTTGCGTCTCTGGAGTGAAAGCCACTTAGTAGAGCCCCGTGCGACGGTGGAAATTTTAAATTTTTCTCTTATGTTGACAATATCGACATAGTGAATCCCCAATGCATCAGCTGTTCTAATGCACGCAGAAGCATTATGAGCTTCATGAATATCCTGCAAAACAAGCCGAAGTCCACGAGTGCGCTGGGCCAATAAATGCACGAGCTTCTGTTGCCTCTGGTCCGTAAGGAGGTGCCGATGAGTTTCCCAGCTAACGGGAGGAAAATCCTGTTTTTTCAAAATATTATACCTTGCTTCTGCTTTTTTTAGCTGTCAGCGGGAGAGTGCTCGCCGCTATGAGCGTCGCTGTCGGAATAGCTTGCACTCAGATGGTTCGCACTAGGTAGAGCTTCATCTTCGATGAGTAAGGTCTCGCCGATAGCTTCGAGCGCCTCACCTACCAAAACGCCAATTTTTTCCGAAGATATATTTTTATTATTTTTCTGGCATACCCAGGTTGAAAGAGCGCGTAAAGCGATTTCCCAGTTTTGGTTGCGTTCTTCAACCATTTCTTTGAGGCCACGCATGGTAGAATAGAGGCGGCTAAAATGCTTATATTTTCTGCGGTAACTGGCAAATTCGACTAGGTTTACTTTTTCGACAATATGTTTTTGTTTTTCAATGTCAGCTTTGAGCGAAGCATTTTCTCTATTTAAAGCGCTTATTCTTTCTTTATTTTGTTCTTTTTCTTTGATGAGGGCTAAGCGTTCTTTTTCGATATCTTTGTGGACCTCTTGGGCACTAGCGGCTAGTTTTTGGCGCATTGTTGCGCACTCTAAATCAGTTTCTTTAAGCTGGGCTGTTAGGGTTAAAATTTGCGCTTCATAATGCTCTTTGCGGTTCGTCAGCAATGTGAGCTCATCTTTTAAGGCGCTTTCGCTTTTTTCGAGTTTTCCAATCTGTTCACTAGAGCTTCTTTTCTCGATTTCAAATCGTTTTTCTAGTTGCGTCAATTCACTTGCTTTTTTGTCAAGTTTTTCTTCAAATTTTTTGATTTGTTTTGAGACTTCTTGGTCCCGGGACTGTAAAGCTAAAATTTGCGTAAAAGCATTATTGTTTTCAGTTTTTAGTGCAGCAACCCTGCCATAAGTCAATACGAGCAAGATACCCAAAGCTAGTACAAGAGCGATTAAAACATAAATTGCGATTGTCATTAAAAACCTCTATTTAGTTAAATATCTGCATTATGATATACGTTCTGCACATCATCTTTGTCTTCCAACAAATCGATGAGTTTTTGCATAGATTCTATTTGTTCTTCTGTTAAAGCAACATAATTTTCAGGGACACGGGCTACTTCCGCATAATCCATCTCAATCCCCGCGAGATGTTCTTCAAGGGCTGTTTTTAGCTGATTAAACGTGTCTGGGGAGCAAATGATTTCATAAGCTTCCTCCTCCTCGACAATATCCTCGGCACCATTATCTAAAGCAAAAGTAAACAATGACTCAAAGTCGGCTATTTTTTCTTTGGCATACATGATGGTGCCTCGGGTGCGAAACATCCAACTTACTGAACCTTCCGTGCCCAAATTGCCGCCGCCACGGGTAAAGGCATGACGAACTTCACCAACCGTTCTATTGACATTATCGGTCAAACATTCAACAAGAACGGCTACGCCACCTGGGCCATAACCTTCATAGACATTTTCAAAAAACTGCACATCTTCATTAAGTTCACCCGCACCGCGTTTTATCGCTCGCTCAATATTGGTGGCGGGCATATTGATGCTGCGCGCTTTGTTAAGAGCGAGACGAAGACGCGGATTCGCGTTAGGGTCCTTGCCTGATAATCGGGTTGCAACCGTTATTTCCACGGCTAACTTTGTGAACATTTTTCCACGTCGTGCATCTTGAGCGCCTTTTCGGTGCTGAATATTTTTCCATTTACTATGACCAGCCATAAATAATCAGTCTCTCCTCGCTATGAAATTAATATCTAAAATGCTTAATTTGCTCACCTTGTGTGCCCAATTCGAGCATAGAATCAATGCCGATCTGTAAATGCAAGTCAGCAAAAGATCCGCTAACACTGCGGTCACTATCGGTGGTTTTTACCCCTTCTGGGGTCATAGGCAAATCAGAAACCAGCAACAATGCGCCACGCGCGATCTCGTTAGCAAATCCCGCCACAAATATGGTTGCTGTTTCCATGTCCACAGCTATCACACGCAGTGACCGGAGTTTTTCCTTAAATTTTTGATCATGCTCCCATACGCGGCGATTTGTGGTGTAAATCACACCAGTCCTATACTCGAGGTCAGTTTTTACTATTTTGTCGGAAACATATTTGTGCAGCTTAAAGGATGGAAGTGCGGGCACCTGATGAGGTAGATAATCGTCAGAGGTACCTTCACCCCGTATGGCCGCAATGGGCAAAATAAAATGACCAATTTCTGTCGATTTTTTTACGCCGCCGCATTTACCTAAAAACAGTACAGCTTTGGGACTTGTGGCAGAGAGTAAATCCATGATCGTTGCGGCGTTGGCAGAACCCATACCAAAGTTAACAATCGTGAGATTCTCAAAGGTCGAGGTTTGCATGGGAAAATTTTCACCTCGTATAGGTGTCCCAAATTTTTTGGCAAAGCGTACGACATAGTCTTTAAAGTTAGTGAGTAGAATATATTCACCAAAATCGCAAAGATCTGTACCTGTATAGCGAGGTAACCAGTTTCTAACGATGGCTTCTTTTGTTTCCAATAAAAAAATCCTTTCATTTTTTCACTTTTAAAAATCTTCTCACTCAAGCATAAATATCCTAGCGAAAAGAAAGACAAGGGAAAAAATTTTGTGCTGCAATAATTCCCTAGCTCAGTATAATCAGATATTATTGATATTTCTTTTAAAAATGGCAAGAAAAGTCTCTCGTTCACCCTCTCTGGAGATGAGTTTATTCAACCAAGTTATCTACGTATTGTTCTTTGTATCAGCATTTTCTTGATTAACATTAGGGCCTTGTCTCAAGTGAAGGTCGTTATTTTGGGTGATAGCCTTTCGACAGGAGCGGCAACTCACCCAAGCCTCGTTTATGATACCAAGATGCTTTTGGATCTTTTTTTGTCAGGCCAGAGGCCAGAGGCGAGTACCACTGATATTTCCCCATTTTTGCCTTCTCAAGCTCCGATTGAGCTGACAAAAATTAAAACGTTTTGGCCTGATATCCAGGAGTTTGCAGGGGGGCTCGACTGGATGCTAAAGAATATAAACTTGGCTTTAGCGCGGCATTATTTAAATACGGAAGAATACAGCTGGGGTGCGATCCTATCGTCCTATTTGGGGCAAGGTGGTCAAGAACTGGCAATAGCCGCCGAAAATGGTAGCCGTATCGATGCAGCCTACAATCAAGCTTTTCGGGCTAAGGATGCCTTAAAAGAAGCTGACTATTTGTTTGTTTTTTTTACCGGAAATGACCTCTGTGCGCCAAACAACGACTTTCTTTCCCTTAATCTCAGCGATTATTCTCAAACTTTTAAGAAAAATATTCTCCGCATTTCAAGGCTATTAGAGGGGCGCTCTCGTCCCATAAAGATTGTTTTTCCTGGTTTTTTGCAGCTGCAGCAGCTTATGAGTCGGGATGAAATTTTAGACAAAAAAGTCACTGCGTTTGGTCAAAACGTGAGCTGTAGAGACTTACGTGAGGCAGGGTTTGTTGCCGGAGATAAAAAACGCAAAGATAAGGAAAATCCTTACCTTCTCGAATATCTTCTCCCGCCTAATCCTGCGTTTCTGTGTCCGACAATTTTTGGCAGTTTAGCGAAGAACAGCGACCAAGTTACCTACATCGCCAATAAAGTCCGCTTTATTCGTGGTGAACAGCAGCGCATAATCAAGGAAGTTGAGACGAATGAAGCAGAATTTTTGCAAAAAAATCAGGTGACTTTGCACTATCTAAACGCAACCGAAAATCTCCTTTTTAATGGTGAAGAAATAAGTGAAGATTGTTTTCATCTGAGTATTGCTGGTCAGGCAAAATTAGCACGAGTTATTTTTGAGGAATTATCGGAAATTGAGCGATAGGTTAAAAGAAAAAGAAATGTTAGCAGTTAGTGCTTATAAAAAAAGTAGTAGTAGATATTAACAACTAGATACCAAAGCGATGCCTTGTTAAAAAATAAAAAAAATTTTAAATTTTTGCCAAAGCTCATAGTCCCCCAGCTCATTTTTTATAGCCTTGCTGCGTGCACGACTATGAGACCACCATCCTTTGGTCTATCCGAGGAGTTTAAGGGCTATATACCGGCTCGTACGGTTATTTGGCCTTGTCAGTTCTGGCCCCAAAGAGCTGTGATGGATGCTTTTCAACCGAGCAATCGGCCCATAGACGAGCAGAATGTTTTTTGTCAGGCCATTGATACTCACATCACGAGGGCTTTTGAGGGAGAGCCTTATATCAAGGCATTCTCATCTAAGGCGGTGGTGGAACGCTTAAAAAGCTATAATGATGGCCATGTATTAAAAGCTTTTGATTATATAAAACGTTCGATTCCTCCCGCGGGCACTCTCTCCAAAGAAAACGAAGTTGCGGCGTATCAACAGTATTTTTTTGAAAACCCAGCTTGGCTACCCTGGCTACTCAATCTCAGCGAGGCAACCCTACAGGCAGATGCGGTGCTTTTCCCTTTTCTCGTAACTTTAAATCAGTTTTCTTTAGATGATCGGGGCATTTTTTATAACAGAACGTTTGGACGTATCGCCTTTTTATTGGTTGATATCAATACCGGCAAATTGATTTGGGCCCGTGCCAGCAGCGGCCAAATCCTTACACCCTCAAATGCTCCTCAAAAAATGGCTGAGGATATCACGGGAAAAAAAGAGAAAGATCAGGGTTTAAAAAGTTCAATCGCTTTAGGGCAAAAATTGCTTACAACCCAACTATGGTTAGGCTACCCAGGTTTTATTGGGGAATTAAACAGTTCAATAAAGAGTCAGGAGTAAAATCATTTATGACTAGTTTAGAAAGTAGTAAAACTTCCCGCTTACTTAAAAAGAGAGAAATAGCTCTGGCTCCTGCAGGGCAAGCTAAGATAGATGCGCAGCATGAAAAAGGTAAACTCACTGCGCGAGAGCGAATCGAAGCCGTATTAGATAAAGACTCTTTTATTGAAATCGATGCTTTTGTCGTCCACACTTGCGTTGATTTTGGCATGCAGGACAAAAAAATAATCGGCGATGGAGTGATCACCGGCTTTGGCAAACTAGATGGGCGGTTGGTGTATATTTTTGCCCAAGATTTTACCGTATTTGGTGGAAGTTTGTCTTACGCTATGGCGCAAAAAATTTGCAAGATTATGGATATGGCCGTGGCAAACGGTGCTCCTGTTATCGGTATAAATGATTCAGGTGGCGCTCGTATTCATGAGGGTGTATCTTCTCTTGCTGGGTATGCTGAAATTTTTCTGCGCAATGTAAAAACCAGTGGCGTTATTCCCCAGTTTTCCTTGATTATGGGACCATGTGCCGGTGGCGCTGTTTATTCGCCCGCTATCACAGATTTTACCATTATGATAGACCAGACCAGTCATATGTTTATTACGGGGCCACAAGTCATTAAAGCAGTAACCGGAGAGGATGTGACTTTTGATGCTCTTGGCGGCGCTAATACGCATACACAAAAAAGCGGGGTTGCTGATTTGAGTTATGCTAACGAGTCTCAGGCATTATATGGCCTGCGTAAGCTCTTCTCCTACATACCGGCGACCCAGAGTCAAAAACCACCAAAGCTTGACTACAACCAAGATGCTCATGCTGAGATTGAACGAAGTGCTGCCGAAAAAATTGGCGGAATTATCCCAGACAATCCCAATCAACCTTACGACGTTCGCGAAATTATCACGGCCTTGGTTGATGAGCAAAGTTTTTTTGAAATTAAACCCCGTTATGCCGAAAATTTGATTGTTGGTTTTGCCCGAATGGCAGGGCATTCCGTTGGTTTTGTTGCAAACAACCCCAGTGTTCTTGCCGGTGTACTCGATATCAATTCTTCTTTAAAAGGCGCGCGTTTTGTGCGATTTTGTGATGCTTTCAATATCCCTCTGATTACCTTAGTAGATGTTCCAGGCTTTCTTCCCGGAGCGAGTCAAGAGCATGGCGGCATTATCAAGCACGGAGCAAAACTTCTCTATGCCTTTGCTGAGGCCAGTGTACCAAAACTGACTGTTATACTGCGAAAAGCTTACGGAGGTGCATACTGTGTTATGAATTCTAAGCATATCGGTGCGGACCTCAATGTGGCGTGGCCTGGGGCTGAAATCGCCGTTATGGGCGCAGATGGCGCCTGTAATATTATCTTTCGCTCGCAGATTGAGGCTGATCTTGGTGCGCGGGACGGTATTATTCAAGACTATACGGAGAGGTTTTCTAATCCCTATATTGCTGCTGAGCGGGGCTATATTGACGCGGTTATTTTGCCATCGGAGACTAGAACTTATCTTGTGCGCACTTTAGAGGCGTGTCTCAATAAGGAAATCCCGCTACCCAAACGTAAACACGGCAACATCCCTCTTTAAAAAAGAAAACAAGCTTTATTATGGCTAAGGATATTTCATGAAAAATGTGCAAAAAAACAAAAAGCGAATATTGGTGGCAAATCGCGGCGAAATTGCCGTACGCATAATTCGCTCCATACGTGAATTAGGGTATGAAAGTGTTGCCATTTACTCAGATGCAGACAAGCATAGTCTTCATGTTTCTCTAGCAGATTACTCAGTAAATTTGCCAGGAGAAATTGCCAGTGAAACCTATTTAGATAGTGCCTTGCTTATAGAAATCTGCAAAAGATTTTCAGTTGATGCGGTGCACCCTGGCTATGGTTTTTTGTCAGAAAATCCAGATTTTGCGGAAGATTTGGCGAATAATGGTATCAAACTTATTGGGCCTAAAGCACAGTCGATCAGGTTTATGGGCGATAAAATCACAGCAAAGAAGCTCATGGGAGCTCAGGGCATACCTGTTGTCCCGGGCTCTGTCGTTCCGACAAATACTTATGAAGAAATTCTCAATGACGCTAAAAAAATTGGTTTCCCCGTAATGGTAAAAGCCGCAGCAGGTGGCGGTGGGCGTGGAATGCGGGTGGTATTTTCTGAACAAGATTTGGAAGAGGCTTTTACGAGCTGTCGCCGCGAAGCTCAGGCCTATTTTGGTAACCCACAGGTTTTTTGTGAAAAATATATTACCGAACCCCGGCATATTGAGATTCAAGTCATGTTTGATAGCATGGGTCACGGAGTCTATCTTTTTGAACGGGATTGTTCTATACAGCGCCGCAACCAAAAGTTGATCGAAGAGGCACCAAGCACATATCTTAATGACGAGCAGCGAAAGATCATGGGTGAGCTCGCGGTAAAAGCGGGTATGGCTGTCGATTATGAAGGCGCAGGTACCGTTGAGTTTATCTGCAATGCGCCTGGCGAATATTATTTTATGGAGATGAATACCCGCATTCAGGTTGAGCATCCGGTAACAGAAATGATTACAGGTGTCGATCTAGTTGCAGAACAAATAAAAGTCGCTTTTGGTGAACCTTTATCATTTTCTCAGGATGAGGTGATGATCCATGGCTGGGCGGTTGAGGCACGAATAAATGCAGAAAATCCTCGCGCTGGTTTTAGCCCAGACGCGGGAAAAATAAATTATGTACATTTTCCCCAAGGACCTTTTGTCCGTATTGATACGCATATTTATGCTGGTTATGAAATTCCTAAGTTCTATGATTCACTTCTCGCTAAAGTTATCGCATGGGGGCGGACGCGTGATGAAGCTTTAAAGCGGCTTAAAAGCGTCCTCAGTGAATTCCAAATACTCGGTATTCATACGACAACATCATTTCACGAATGGTTAATTAGTCATCCTAAATTTAGGGCGGGTACATTTACGACTCGTTTCCTTGAGGAAAATGAAACTG
The DNA here is from genome assembly GCA_030432875.1 of Oligoflexia bacterium. Classification (GTDB taxonomy): domain Bacteria; phylum Bdellovibrionota_B; class Oligoflexia; order Oligoflexales; family JAGOVF01; genus JAUILP01. Next base: position 14,695 of record JAUILP010000077.1, read on the forward strand.
ATCTCGCTGCGTATTTTGCGGGTGAAAGCGTAGAGTCATCTGAGATGGATATGAGTTCTCCCTTGAGTATGGGGATTGTTTTAGAGCATTTAACATAAGTTTTAGGGGCGCATTATGGCGTGGAAGGCACAGTCTCCAGAAGATTCTCAGGCTATTGAAATCAAACTAGGATCAAAACCCGAAGCACCGGGAATTATCGCAGTTGGCAAAGAAGAGTTTTCCTATAATTTTCTGAGTCAGCATAAAAGTGCGCAAATATTAAGCCAATCTTTTGTCATAAATAATAAAGAAATTAAAATATACCGGACTTTACGATTCCGCTCGCTAAAAGTTCGCAAAGGCAGAAATTTCCCCAGTGAATTTCAAATTTTTCAGGAATTTTTTACCCATGACCGAGCTCAGGTGCAGATAAATGAGGCCACAGTCTCAGCCTGGTTTAAAGGGCAAAAGGATGTTTCCAGCTCTCAGCACCAACAGGTAAAAGAAGTCCCCTCGCCTTTAAACGGCAAAGTTCTTCAACTAAACTGTGCCAGTGGAGCGGAAATTAAAAAAGGGGAACTGATTTGCGTGGTTGAAGCCATGAAAATGGAAAATAAAATATTTGCCCCTCGAGACGGCACTATTGGGCAGGTAAACGTTTTAATCAATGCTTCGGTGTCTGCTGGTGATATTATTTTTAGCTATGCTTAAAAAATTAAATAATTTATGTGTTACTGGCGGCGGGGTAGGGTATCTGCCGCGGATGCCTGGGACTTATGGCAGCCTTGTGGGGCTTGGACTCATTATCCTTTTTCGCATGAGCGAATGGGGCCAATCCCTTAGCTTTTGGCAAGCCTTTTATATAAATGTATTTTTAAGTCTAGCCGCGTGGGTTTCGATTCACTTTGCCGAAAAAAAAGATTTTGGTCACGATGATCCCCGTATCGTGATCGATGAGGTCGTCGGTATGACCTGGGCGATACTAGCCATCGCGCCGAGTCTTGGCTGGCAATGTGCAGGATTTGCCATTTTTCGGGTGCTAGATATCACAAAACCTTCTCTAATAGGGTATATTGATCGCCATTTACCTGGTGCTTTGGGTACTCTTCTTGATGATGTACTTGCTGGAATAATAACCTATTTATGTCTTATTTGCCTAAAGCTCATCATAGAGTGATACCTTTTTGGTCGCGCTTTCGTTAAAATTACCTATAAGGATATGATTATTCGCATAGGGGGGCTTAGTTTTGCGCAATTTTTTAATGAGTTTACTCGGGGCGACCATTTTTTGTTTAATGTTAAGTTCATGCCAATCTGGACCCGTTGCGGGCAATGAGCTGGGAAGTACTCCCTTAAATAACGAAGAAGCCCTTGCCTATAAAAAATCTATAAATCGCTGTATCAAAATGGGTGGTACCAGAGTTGTCAAGATAGAAGGGGAGCTGCGCTGTTTTTAGGTAAAAATCAGCAAATATGGATAGGAATCTTAAGCGTTTTTTATTGCTAATCATACAGTGCGTTTTTTAGAATTTTTAGGGTCATGCAGCAGTATTTAGAGGCTTGCTGTTAGCGCGCTATGCTGCCAATCCTTAAAAACCCGATTACCTTTCTGAAATCATCCGACTTTATCTGACTTTAGGGGGGCCTATACCTCGGCGTAAGTCACGCAATCCATCATCCCCGTCATTTTGTAACGTGCAGGGACCATAGGCGGCGGCCTAGCTGGATACCCCAGATGGCTGAGAAACTTTTCTTCCACCAATGAATCTTGGATAATCGCAACAAACTTCATCGTATCCTTGCCACCACTGGCGGGACAGTTATTGATTTCGATGTCAAAGATGAACTTTAGATGCTCATCCCACTTGTAGCGGATGTTTGGCGACAGTTCTGCATCCACACAAGATTCCGACTTGATCTGAGGTGAAGGTACGACTTGTGGGCGCAGTTTATGGTTGGGGGCAAATAGGCCACCGGAGCCGGAGGCAATATTAAAATAGCGAAAGAGATTGAAGTCTAGGAATCAGCACCAATGCTGCAAGCTTTTCTATCAGTTCTTTGGGACTGAGCTTGATGGCTACGGTGCCATCAGTCCACGGATTTTTTAAGGTGTACCGCAAGGCACGTCGCTTTCTTGTTCAGTCGTCTATGAGAAAAAGGTCCGCGGGCAGTATAGCGAAAAAGCTGCTCCAGTGCCTGACGTCGCCAATTTTTTTGCAGGTGGCTGCCCAGAGGCTAAAGCCATTAACAGGGACACAGCGTATTCCCGTGGGGATGACTTCAGTAACCCCTAAGTTTTTAATCAAAACAACCGATAATTGAACGATCATCATCAGGGGGTTTTTTATGCGAATTTGGTTATTAATAGCGATCATATTTATCAATGCTTGCGCCTCTATTAAAAACAAACAGAATACTGCCGAGGTCAAATATTCCCAGTCCTATGATGGGAGATGTGAACGTATACATAGGTTTAATGGGGGGGATGTAAGTGGTACACGGACTTATTATGCCTCAGATCGTTTGTGGCAAAATGTCATAAATAATCGTCTCAAATTTATAACAGGTCGGCATGATTTACTCAATCCGCCGTCCCAGAAGGTGAAAGAGTTGATCGCAAGAAAACAGGTGGTCGCGATTAATCCTGCTGATGTAAGCCCCCAAATACTGGCGGATGTTATTGCTATTTGCCAAACAATGCGTGATGCCCCTGGTGATATTGATAGAAATATGTACGATGCAATCAAAGGGTTTAAACCTACTGTCAAAGCCTTAGTGACTGACATTAATAATATAATACGTCACCAGGTCATTGGGAGTGTTGTTCGTTTTCGCTTCGGTGACCCCAGCGCCACCGAGAACCCGGTTTATGAGTTCGCAGTCATGGACGTTTTTACGGCACACGGGATGGCCTATGACCTAGGACTGATTTCTCGAAATAATAATTTAGGTGTTCGTGAGGCAAATGATTTTATTGGTGATTTTAATAAGTCTTGGTTGCTGGACAATAATATTCCTTTACAAGCAACATTGTTACTGCAAGACGTTGTGGTTCCTATTACGGTTCCTGTCCTAATTCCCAAAGTTGATGATTCCTCAAATGCTCAGACAACTGTCCCTGCGCCAGTCGCTGTTCCTTCTAAGCGGCCAGCGACATCTGTGGAACCCCCTGAAGTCGACGCGTCTAGTGTTATCTATCCCTTTAATAACCAATGTGGTCATGGGAATGATTCCATACGGATTAAATGTGTTGAACAGCATATGAATGACCAAACCTGTAACCCAAAAGATAAAAATGATGTCGATAATCTGCCTCAGGGTTGTATTTGCCAAGGTTGGATTATCAAACAATTTTGTGGTGTTTGAACTGCCAGCTCAAGAGGACGAAAAAGAAATCAAAGCTGAGAGTTGGCACTTAACTCCGGGACACTTTTAAGAAAAACTTTGCTACTCAATCGCTTAATCGTCGCAACCTGCCCAAGATTTAGAGCCGCCTGACCGCTGACCGGAAGCTCTCGTGCGCCGCGAGGCGCACAAAATCAAGTTGCCTGCAATGGCAACACCAACAAAGGCTAACGACCAGTTGGTAACCGAGTCTTGCGCATGGCGCGGACTCCTAGCG
>JAUILP010000156.1 GCA_030432875.1 Oligoflexia bacterium
CTATGCTTAGTTCTTGGCTTTTTTACCCGCCCAGCTGCACTCATCAATGCCCTTATTTTAGCGGGAGCCATATTATTTATCCATGTTAAAGATGGCCTTTTTACGCAAAACCAAAGCCTTGAGCTATCTATGCTCACCTTAGTGAGTTTATGCCTCATCTTCTGGCATGGCTCTGGTCATTTTTCTTTTGATACCTATTTTCAGCATAAAAAAAGGACTTAAATTTTATGACCTCCCAAAATTTTCCCCATATATTTATTTTCCTTTGGGCTTTTTTTCTTTTTGGCGGTTTTTTATTTGGTGGCTTTATCAGGCAGTGGCAATGGAGCGGCGTTGAAAGATGGATGCCGCGTTGGGCGAGAATGTCATCTTCATTGGCGCTAGTCTTGGCGGCCTGGAGTTTGTTTTATCTCACTAAAGGAGATGGACATGCCGACGTGTATTCCTTTTGGATTACCCTGGGCATAAGTTTTGGCTTAATCGGAGACCTTGCTCTCGCCCATTTATTGCCGGGAGTGAAAGACAAAAATAGCACTGTTTCTGGCCTAGGGGCCTTTGGCATTGGGCATTTGTGCTATATCTCTGCAATGTACTCGGTTATCAGCGAACCATTCTTTCATGTACAGTTTAAATTTTTGCCGTTATTTTTTTGGTTACTAGCGGGCGGAATTTGTTGGTACTTTGTGGTTTTTTTAAACCAAAAAAGACGCATCTTGCACTGGCTTGCTTTACCTTATTGCCTACTTCTCTCCAGCACAACCGGATTAGCCTTTGGACTCGCCTTCCAAAATGATGCTTTTGTTTTTTTGGCTGTTGGGGCAATTCTCTTTTTACTGAGCGACTTTATCCTTGCCTGGAAAATATTCCATGATACTCCCATCCCCTTAATTCATGACTGGGTTTGGCTGACCTATGGCCCAGGGCAAATGTTGATAGTGATTAGTATCAGTGGCGTGATCGCCCATTCTTAAGACTTATTCCTGCTATCGCTTATTATAATGCTATCAAAAAACGTTGCGAAATAACGACAAAAAATATTTTTTAAAGGCTAGAGTGCTAAGTCTTATTTAGTTTCAAACAAAAAAAAACCAAAGCACGTGCACATAACAGCAGTGGTGCTTTGGTTTTAAATTTTTGATATATAGAATACTTTTGCTTACTGAGCGCCCAAGCTTAAAGTTGGAATCACTTCAAAATGAATGTCTGCACAGTTATCTTTGACAAATGGGACATAATTAGACGGATCTTCTTTACCATATTTGATAAAAAAAGCATCTAAAGTTGAAGGTTTACTGAGGCATGAAGGAATGGAAGCGCCGGACTTCTTGTCGTAGGTCATATGCTCTAAAGTGTTTATACTAAAGAATTTTCCAGTTTCGGAATCAACTCCTAAAATTTCAGCATCATAATGATTAAATAGACCAAATTTATTTCCCTCCAAAGATATCGCACGGCTAAATAAATCAGGAGTCATATTTATTTTTATTTTCTCAAGTCCTTTTTCTGAAATGACATCGCCAATTTTAAGGTAGGTTGCATAACCTGGATAATCGGCAGATTTGCGATATATCACATTATCCCTAAGACCAGTATTCAGCGCTACCTTTTGCATAGTCCAAACCTGAAGGTCATAGTCGCTACCACCTGTTGCGCATGTATTCCAAGAAACACCTCGTTGTGAATGGGGTTGCAAAGAAACATCCGTCAAGCACTTGTAGACAATCTCTTTGCCGTCCGTCGGTTCGTCAGTAGTAACAAAGCGAAGCTGTATCTTAGAGCCATTTTCCTGCAGGGCTTCCTCAATAGGAAGAATTTCATCATATAGAGACAATGGCTTGCCACCTGATTCTGTCTGCTCAGCGCAAGCTAAAAAACCAGTCAATAAAGCCAGCGTACTTGATAATTTCAACAAATTTTTCATCTTATACTCCATGCAACATATTTTAATAGCCAAATCAGCTCTCAACTGGTCATCTTTATCATAAATAAAAAATAATTTTTAGTTAAAATGACATACTAGTGATTTCTCTGAAATCACCTTCCAAAACTCGCACTAGTGACCCCTAAAAAAACATTTTTAGATGAGCGGGAAATGCCAGAAGTCAGGTACTGCGGAAGACTGGCAGCCATTTCTAACTCTAAAGGAAGCGCATTTAAAATCTTGTAAAATTATATTTTTTGTGTTATGTAGACCTGAATATTACTTTTACCTTGATAACTTTTTTCCCGTAAGGACTTTCATTAATGATAGCGCGAATTTTAATTATATGAAAATTAAGATTCCTTATTATCCTTACTACCCTTTTTGTAATTAAATTCAGTGTAGCCGAAAGCCAAATACTTTCTGGTCTACAAAACCAAACTCATGTAAGCCTGAGCCACCTAAGTAATAAAGACCTAAATTCAGAAATTCGCGTCGGCAACGAATTTTTTATAACAATTAAGATAACGAGTTAATGAGATAACGAACAGCGGAGTATATTATCATTGTGAACACCTATCACGATATGATAGGTTGGCAAATCCCATAACGATTGCGGGGTGAACTAAAATGAAAGTTTTTTATCAAATCATTTGCCTACTTTGCTGCTTAGGCTGCATGAAAACGTCTTCTCTTTCTGAAGTGCAAATTGTAAATGGTGAGGAAATTGATGATACCGAGTTTCCCTTTGTGGTTCCTATTTATAGTTATCTTACTAAGCGGCTTGTCTGTACAGGGAGCCTGCTCAATGCGACCCAAATTTTAACCGCAGCCCACTGTGTCGATAGTACAGAAGGTGGTTTAGCCTTTGATTCGCACTTGGGGCGCGTTATAAAAAAAGGCGCAGGTAATTATAATAAGCCATTTTTAAGCTATCGCAAGCAAGCCAAGCGAGATCTTGCTGGGGATTTTGCGGTTTTGGAATTTGAGGAAAACATACTGCCACAGCTACCCGAAGCAGACTATCCCTATCTAGCTTCGAAGCAGCAAACTAATTTAGCTGAGCAGCTACCGAAAGCAGGAGAAAAAGTCATTCTTGTTGGCTTCGGAGCCGATAGCAAATACAGAGAAACTAGAAAATATGGTAAAAAGCGCATGGCTCATAATGAGATCGTATCTGTTTCCGATGGATTTATAGAAGTCCGGGGTGAAGCTTGGCCCAAAAAAAATACTGCTGTAGGAGAGAGTGGGTCAATTCTTCATGGGGACTCTGGAGGCCCCCTGATAAGCGATAAAGATCATCGCCGCATCATCGGAGTCGCCTCATTTTATTTTCCAGTCTACGGGGAAGTAGGGAAATTAGACTCCTATTTCACGG
>JAUILP010000002.1 GCA_030432875.1 Oligoflexia bacterium
GTAAAAGAACTCGCGCCGATTGCGGGAGATTCTTTGATATTGCTAGAGGCAGTGCCATGGAATGCGCAGCTGCAATTGATGTATGCAGAATTTTAAATCTTGTAGACGAACAAAAACAACAAACGACCAAGCTGCTTTTGCATTGGATAGTCGCAATGCTTACAAAATTGGCCAGGCCGCACTAAGCTGCAACGACGCCGTGTTTCGCCCAGACCCACGATGCCGTCTGAGCTTACGCCTAGGCTGACGAAATCGACTAGGTCCACGCATTAATGTGAGTACAGGCCCTAATATTTATCTTTCTATTTGCTATTATTGCGACAACTCTTTTAACGTATTTGAAGATTATTCTTTTTAGGTAAAGGTGACTTTTTTTAGGAGGTTTTTAAAAGAACTAAGAACGGCTTAAGTGATGAACGAAGTGTTGCTACACTAAGCTGTTTTTAAGAAAGCATTGTCAATCTAATTAAGGAAAAAGTATCAAAACAAAATTATCCTTTTTATCGCAGTTGGGCAGGAGGTTTTTCAGCTCTTTGGTAGAATAAAAAAAATAAGTCTCATTTTCATTTCCGATCTCTTTTGCAAGCAAAAAATGTCTAAAATCACGGTGCATCTCAGCGATCTGGGTGATGAGAGCTTTGAGACGATATGGAGTATCTAATATTATAAGCGGGATTTTAAGAGCCAGTGATTTCTTTAACTCCTCGTGTCTCAGCTTTGGTTCTCGCGGCAAAAAACCCAAATAAAGAAATTTTTTAAGTGGCAGCGGCGAGGCGCTTATGGCTCCCGTTAAACTACTGGGGCCGGGAATTATGTTGATGTTTGCCTTTATCCGAAACGCTAGAGCGACTAGGTCGGCTCCGGGATCATCCATGCCACTAGCCCCTTGGTCGCTCATATAAAGGACACTTCCTCCCTTGAGGAGAGTTTCTTCAGCGGCCAGTAGCGTTTCTTTTTGTCCGTGCTCGTTATGACGGAGGTAATCCCTAAAAACCTTTGCTTTTTTAAGGATTTGTCGGGCGGGGCGGTCTTCTTCAAAGATGAGTAACGTTGCCTTTTCAACCCATTCTAAGGCACGCGTCGGAATATCTTCCGGGTTTCCCAGGCAATTAGCAGCAAGAATGAGTGTTCCCTTGGTTGGCGGCATAGTTGGTTTAACCAGTTAATATGATATGGTTTATAGAATATTTATGGCGACCTAGGGAATAATAACATTAAAAGCCTTAAGTTCGCTTTACAAATAGGCGCAATACCCGCTCGCAATCATATAAAAGGTTTGCTATTTTGTCTTTTTAATTTATTTTTATATCCGGGTTTGCTATGTAACACCGGTTGAGTTGAATATGTGCGATTTTAAAAAATAAAAGGTTTATAAAAAATATACTGATCCTTAAGGACTTATGATAGAACCTCGTGATCTTAAAACATTAGATAAAAGCGGAGCCTCAGGCGCTCATCAGCTCAAGCATGTTGCCATCATCATGGATGGTAATGGTCGCTGGGCAAATCAGCGAGGTTTTTCGCGGATTATTGGCCATAAACACGGTGTCAAAAATGTTCGCACGGTAGTCAAGGCCGCAAAATCTCTGGGTATAGAAGTCTTAAGTCTCTTTGCTTTTAGTGAAGAAAACTGGGGGCGACCCCTACTTGAAGTCCGTTCCATTATGGCGCTAATTGATCAGTTTATCATTAGGGACCGAAAAACTCTGGACCGCGAAAACATCCGTTTGAAAGTTATTGGTGATTTGACGCGGCTTCCTTTAAAAACAAGAGCTTTGATCGAAAATACAGTTGAAATACTTAGTAAAAATTCGGGCATGATTCTTAATGTTGCTATTAGCTATAGCGGAAGAGCTGATATTTTAAATGCCAGCTTAAAACTTGCTGAGGCACTTAAACAGGGGGCGTTGAGTCCTGAAAACGTGACACCAGAGGTGTTCAGCAAGTACCTAAGCACAAGTGACATCGCCGCACCCGATCTTCTCATCCGCACCAGCGGCGAACATCGTATTTCTAATTTTATGATTTGGCAGCTTGCTTATACGGAGCTGTATTTTACTGACGTCTTATGGCCTGATTTTTCTGAACAAGATTTTTATGCTGCCATAAAAGATTATCATATGCGCGATCGACGCTTTGGCCTGGTGAAAACCCAAAATCCAGAATCCCTGCCACTTTGAATATCTTTAAGTTAAAGGGTAAAAAATGCTTAAACACAGAGTTATGACCGCTATAATTGGTGGCGGGTTACTCGTACTTCTCTTTATTTACGGGGCACCTTCCCTCATCGCTTTTGCGCTTGGGGCAGGCCTTTTTCTATCCGTTTTTGAAGCAACAAGTATGCTCATACCCGCATGTATTGAAACGTTTACCCGTGAGCCAGAGGAAAAGAAATATCTCCTCAGTAAAACGAAACATTTTAATTATTTTAATATCTGTATGGGGCTGTCCCTATTTGTCACCATGCTTGGCTCGCAAAATGTTAATGCCTCGATCGTGATTTTTGCCGGTCTCGTGATATCATGGGTGGCGGCATTATTTTTAGCGGCAAGTCCCGCTGCAATTATGGGTTTGGTTTTTGCTAATACCTTTAGTCTTCTTTATGGGAGCGTCTTTTGGTTTATTATCTGGGAACTTTTTTCGATGCCAGGAAGTTTTTATAATGTTTTTTTTCTGCTTCTCATCGTTTTCGCTTCGGATACGGGGGCTTATTTTTCTGGGAGATTTTTTGGTAAACGAAAATTAGCGCCGCATCTGAGCCCTAAAAAAACGGTGGAAGGTTTGATAGGCGGCGTACTGTCGGGAATAGTAGTCGTATGTCTATATAATTTTTTACTTGATGAACTTTTTTCTTCTAGTTACCTGTATATTGTTTTGGCGGGGCTCATCGCAAGTTTAATCGGTGTTTTGGGTGATCTATTTGAATCAACGTTAAAGCGCTTTGCGAATGTCAAAGACTCTGGTGGGCTTTTGCCTGGGCATGGTGGTATACTGGACCGTATTGATGCGCTCATCTTTGCCGCGCCTTTGGTGTGGTACATGCTTACCATTATGGGAGATAAGGGGTAAATTGTGGGAATCGAGCAGATTATTGGTCAGCCAGCGGTAGCTATCATTGTACTTCTGGGTGCCCTGATTTTTTTTCATGAACTAGGTCATTTCATCGTCGGACGTCTTTGTGGCGTGGGTGTTGAAATTTTTTCGATCGGCTTCGGCCCTACCCTTCTGAATATAAATTATAAAAATACCAGCTATAAGCTCTGTCTTATTCCTCTCGGGGGATATGTAAAATTCGCGGGAAGTCTTAGCGAAGAGCCTGTTTCCGAAGTTTTTTATGGAAAGGAATTTTTCGCGGCATCGCGTTTAAAACGAGCCGCTATAATTGCGGCAGGACCGGGAGCAAATTTTTTGCTTGCGGTTGTTTGTTATACTTTCATCGCCCATGATGGCATTCCTCAGTTTCCTGCTTATATCGGTCAGGTGCGTTCGGGGAGCCCAGCGGATCAGGTGGGTATAGAGTCACAAGATGTTGTGGTCTCAATCAATGGGAAAATGATTTCTTATTGGAGTGAACTTCAGGAAACCATAGCGCTGTCTCCACCGAATAGTGATCTCAACCTAACGGTAAGTCGCGATAATCAGCCGCTGGACTTTGTTATCAAACCGAACACGAGCGAAGTTGAAGATGAAATGGGGAAAAAACAGCAGCAGAATGTCATTGGTGTTGGCTTAGAATATATACTGCCTATTTTGACTGTCACTGAGGATTCGCCCGCCTTTAACGCGGGCCTTCGGACAGGCATGCTTCTAGAAAGTGTCACTTTTGAAAATGGCACCCTAAAAAAAATAACCAGTAGTGATGAGATTTTTATAGCACTGGGCGAAGCAGAGAAAAGCGGTAGTCCCCATCTTGTTTTTACGGTAAGCGCGCCCGCGATAGGTGATGAACAAAAGGACCCTAATGCAGAAGAAAAATTGGCCGTCAAAGGGAGTCAGCAGGACATCGGCCTGGATTTACTTGATCGGGCAGAGGGCGTGGCTCAAGCTGAATTGACATCGAAAGCTAGAGGCAGGGAGCTTGCGACTCTTTTGGGGATTAGTGATAGTCAACTAACCATCAAATCTATCGCCTCCGAAGACCTAAAGTCGCTTCTTAAGCCTAATGACCGTCTTATCCGCTTTAATGAAACTTTGCTAGATGACATTTATAGTTTGGCGCATGGGTTTGAAACCGCGGAAAAGGCGAGTGCGAATATTGAAATTCTTAGAGGGGGTGAAGTCCTCAAGCTAACCGTCCCTTTGCAAAGCTATGAAGTGCAAAAGGTAAGCGGAAAGGCTTTGGCCTATTATTTGGATGTCCAAATGCTCGGGAGTCGCAAAGCGCCTGAGGTTATTTTGCAAAAATTTGGGGGGATCTTTGGGGCTTTTCAATTTAGTCTTATACAAACCGGCAAGCATGCCGGAATGATTGTGGGTGGCATTTATAATTTGATCATAGGCAACATGCCTCTTAAGGCCCTTGGTGGCCCCATGATGATTGCTAAGGTGGCCGGAGATAGCGCTAAAATGGGATGGAAGTCTTATCTTGGTACCATGGCTTTGATTAGCATCAATTTAGGCGTCATAAATCTGTTTCCGATTCCGGTGCTCGATGGAGGGCAGTTACTGCTAATTGCTGCGGAAGCCGTGAAACGGCGGCGCTTAGAGCCAAAAGCTGTAGAAAATTTTCAAAAAATTGGCTTTGTCCTTTTGTTTTCACTTATCATACTCTCTCTTTACAATGATTTAAGCCGTTTTTGGGCTTCAATGCTCGCAGGCATTAAGGATATGTTTTAGACGGTTTTTTTGGGGCAAAAACACACGCAAAGCAAAATGAATTAGGTTAAAATTTTATGGGAATGAATTATTTTTTGCTTCTCGATACGTCCCTCTCAGGACTTGCCTTGGGGCTTGTTCAATATGAAAAAGATGGCGCTAGCACCTTAAAAACTCTGCTTGATTCTTTTATCCATCCCGTTCGCAATGAAGCATTTACCGGCCTAGGGCATGAAATTAATGCCTTGATCGGCAGAAATCACTTGCAGCATGGAGACATTGATGGCCTGGTCATCGGAATAGGGCCAGGCTCCTTCACGGGTATACGCATTGGCATGGCTTTTGTTCAAGGGTTGATGGCGGGGAGGCATGGTAAAGGGGAGAAAAACCTCCTTGTCAAAGGGGTATCGACTTTAGAGGCTTTGGGTCTATGGTTTTTGCATAACCCCGGTGGTCTTGATAAACAAATGGTGATTTTTCCCTCGACGGCGACTCATGCATATGTTGCTGTCGTAGAAAAACGCGACGGTCAAGACGATAGGGGGCACTTTTCTGGACGACTTGTGGGCATAAAAGAGTTAGCAGAAAGCCAGGGTTCCTTGATGGGGACGGATATTTCTGACACAGGCATTACTCTCATCGAAAATAATATACCTAGTTTTTCCACAGCTCTCGAAAAAAGCGGGAAAGCTTTCACGCTAAAGTCAGCTCAGGACGTTCTCCCAGAAATTATCCTCGCTTTGAAGGCTAGCATCGGGGCAGATTTTCCGCTAGGATTCAAAACAGAACTGCCCGTTGCCGATTATGCCCGCTTGTCAACAGCAGAAGAGCGCATCGTCAAATAAGTAATACGACAACTCGCAGACGTCAGAACAACCGACTACCGTAGAGGGTACATGAAACCTCAGGTTTTTCTGCTCTAAGCGTTCTAATGTCGGGTAACGGGCGTATAATTTTTTAATTTAGAGCAGTCCTGAAAATGAAGAGAGGATCACAATGGTCAAAAGTCCAGCTTTAAAAAAACGCGTGGGGAGTGCTGTTTATATTCTTCCCAATTTACTCACCACGGGAAACTTGTTTTTTGGTTTTTTTTCGATAATAAAATCCTTACAGGGTCAATTCGGCTGGGCAGCTGTCGCCATTTTACTTGCAGGTATTTTTGATATTTTGGATGGGCGAGTCGCCCGAATGACCCATAGTTCGAGCGAATTTGGGGTGCAGTATGATTCCTTGTGTGATCTGGTAAGCTTTGGTCTAGCACCCGCGTTTCTCATGTTCCAATATGGTTTGCACGAACTCGGACGTTTGGGTTGGATGGTCTCCTTCATCTTTCTCGCGTGCGGCGCTCTTCGGCTCGCCAGGTTTAATGTTTTCTCTGCCATTGGCCAGGCAACTGGGGATTTTATTGGTCTTCCCATTCCTCTTGCTGCCTACAATATCGCCTGCTTTGTTCTGTTACATCTAGAAGTTTTTGGGGCAAATGTCCAGAACACAGAAACGCCGCTGCGATTTTTAGCTCAGTATCTTGATGGCAGCATTTTAAAAAGTTATGTTTTTCTGGGTGTCGGCTTGCTTCTGGCTGTAGCTATGGTCAGCAATTTTCCTTATCGCTCCCATAAGACCCTAAAACTAAAGGGTGTTATTCGGCCTTTTAAATTTTTGTCGTTGGTGGTACTTCTGTTCGCTCTGGTCGGTTATCTTCCAGAACTGTTTGGCTTTTTGCTTTGTTTTATCTATGCGATCAGTGGCCCAATAGACTGGCTTCTGGGGAACAATAAACTCAATGATGATGCCATTTATTTTTCTAGCGAAGATGAACCCCAGGATGACGAAAACAGCAGCGATTCTGATTCGTGAAAATTGCCTAGGATTTTAGCCAGGCAAGCCAAAGTCGTGCCTGGCCTCTGGAAATATCAAATGAGATAAATATTTGCCCGCCTTAAAAAATGTCATTGCAATATTTATTCTCAATAAAAAATAGTATACAGTTCAGTTTTAAAAATTTTTTTTACAAATAGCTTCAAGGTTGAGCCATTTGCGTGATTAACCAATAGATGATCAAGGATACCCCAATGAAAGTTGCGATTTTAGGAGCCACAGGCGCAGTTGGTCGTGAAATGATTAAAGATTTGGCTGATAGTCCTTTTAGCAAGCATTGTGACGTGCATCTCTTCGCAAGCCCAAGGTCTGCGGGGGCCTCTTTGCCATTTAAGGAAAAGACTCTTCATGTTAAGCCTTTTTCACTAGAGGCCTTGCAAGGTTTTACTTTTGCTCTTTCTAGTATTAGTTCTAGTTTTTCCAGAGAGTGGGGCGAAAAATTAGCAGCTCAGGGAACCATAATGATTGACAATAGCAGCGCTTTTCGCATGCACGCGCATATTCCTTTGGTGGTTCCAGAGGTCAATATCAATGCGGTCAATATCAAAGATAAGAGCTTTCCCAATATTATCGCCAATCCCAATTGTTCTACTATCCCTCTGGCTATGAGCTTGCTGCCTCTAGAAAAAACATTTGGGGTGAAAAAAGTTTTTGTTTCGACCTACCAGTCTGTATCCGGGGCAGGACAAAAAGGAATGAGTGAGTTAGAAGAGCAGTCTTCAGCTTATTTGCAGGGTGAGGGGAAAAGTCTAAAGCCTAAGCATTTTAAACAGCCTATTGCCTTCAATATTATTCCAGCCATTGACGTAATGGATGGGGCAGGTCACTGCTTTGAAGAAGAAAAAGTGGTGCGAGAATCCCGTAAGATCTTAGGAATGCCTGAGTTGGAAATTCTTGTGACTACTGCTCGCGTGCCGACCTTTAACTGTCACTGCGAAGCTGTAACAGTAGAGCTTGCTCGTGAAGTGACCCGAGAAGAAGTGACACAGGTATTTCGTGATTGTGGCTTTTTAGAAGTTGATGCGCGCAATGAACCGGAATATTTTCCGTCAAATTATCTTTTTAAGGGAAAAAAAGGCGTAGGCCTTGGGCGCGTGCGTTTGCCGCTTGAAAAAACAAAATCAAATTTCGTGCAATTTTGGCTGGTTATTGATAACCTTAAAAAAGGCGCTGCGACAAATGCAGTAGAAATTTTTGATAAACTTTATCCTCAATTTCAATGAAAAAGAAATGACTATGGTATCGAGAGCAAAGCCGCGGGGAATAATTTTTTCTTATGTTTTATGGCAAGGTCTGTCTCTAGGGTCTGGACTCAAGGCAGACGTTATTCTAGAACAAAATAATAGCTTTGCTTATGTTCAAGTTGCTGAGGCTTTGGATACAGGTGTTAATCCAGATATACCCGCTGCTGACGAAGTTCAGGTGCCGAGTCCTAGCGAAGAATCTTTGCCAGCCGTTCAGAAACAATCAGCAGATGAGGTTACTACTCCAACGACTAATGACGAAGAATCTTCTTCATCAAGCGCAAAGAACGAAGACTTGGCTCCCCCTTCTGCCGCTGAACCGCCTCCAAATTCCGCACCCTTAGTGACAGAAACTCCGGCAACGACGGTTAGTGACGACGAACCTGAGCCTAAGGATGATCCTGTCAAAGAACAGTTTCTTCGGTTTCATCAGTTTTCTCTGGGATTAGAGTTCTCTAGGCCAAAATTTTCAACGACTGATTTGCCTCTATATAAAGATTATTATGGCAAAGAAGCTCTTATGCTCGGTTTTCGTCTAGACTGGGACGTCCTGAGAAACAAATATCTTGCGCTGGGCCTTTTGTTTCGCTTTAGCCATTATTCAGATTCAGGATATGCGTCGCAAAGCTCTACCGAATATGTAAAAGATGGGAATGCTCCCCTTGATTTAACTCTTATTCCCCTGCAGTTGGGTGTCAGTTTGAAATTGACCCCCTTTAGTAAAAAATGGTTGGTGATAAATGGGTGGATGGGGATGGAACGCCTTTTCTTCCAGGAAACCCGCGGGAGCATCGCGGATGATACGGCGACCGCGAGTACCTCTTCTACTACGACCGATGAGGAGGTCGATAGCGGTGTCCTGACCAACAAAGGCTGGGCTCAACATATTTTTACAGGGTTTTCTCTCAATATTTTACTCAATCCATTAGAAGAACAGCCAGTAAAAGCAGCTTCTTTTATGGGTATAGAGCGGGTCTATCTTTCGCCCTATTTTGAAACCAGTGTCCCCTCCCAAAATAAAGACCGCAGTGGTGTGAAATTTAAACGCGTAACCTACGGGGTTGCCTTCATATTTGAAACCCGTGGTATATAGCGGGTCGTGTACTGTAAAAATAATTCATGAAAAAATACCGCCTTAATATTTTTTATCATGGAGCCTCTTTTCAGGGGTGGCAGGCGCAAAAAAATGGCAAAGCCGTTCAAGATATCCTAAATTCAGCTTTATCGACTATTTTAAGAACACCCATTTCTTCTACAGGAGCAGCAAGAACTGACGCGGGTGTGCATGCAGAAAATCAAATCGTTACCTTTAAATATGCTGAAAAAATAGACGAAAAATTTTTTTTGCGCAGTTTAAGTGGGATTTTACCCCCTGAAATAGGCGTCAAATCCTTAGATATACCGCCCGACCATTTTCATCCTATTAAATCAACTCTTGGCAAGGCATATTGTTATCGTTTATGGTTCGCGCCTTATTCTCATCCTTTTTTAAATTCGTTTATGTGGACGCCGCGTGGGCGCTTTAACCGAGAAGTTTTCAAGCAGGAACTCAATCATTTTGTCGGAAAACACGATTTTTCGGCGTTTTGTGCCAGCGATTCCTCGGTGCTTAATAAGGTTCGTGAAATTTATGAAATTGAGGTTCGTGATCAAGGAGAACATCTTGTGGAGGTTTGGGTAAGTGGGGATGGTTTTCTCAAACAAATGATTCGTACCATAATTGGTACGGCACTAGGACTGAGCTCGTTAAGAAACACCAAATCACCAAGGATTTCTATCCCTGGGCTTCTTCAAAAGAGCTTGCGCAGTGACGCCGGAGCAACCGCGCCAAGTCAGGGTCTGACTTTAGCCAAAATATATTATGATAGGATCCCCTCTTTAAATGAAATTTTCATAGAAAGAGAGGGGAGATTTTTTTTGCTATAATAAATTAATAAACGCGGCATTGGGATGGTTTCGCTTACTAAAAAAATTCAGGATATATAATGCAAAATAAAATTAAAAACATCTTACTCCCAGGCATAGGCTGGCAATTATGTATCAGCATCTTATTTTTTGCTTCCTGCTCGACGATAGGGCGTTCAAAAAAAGATACCGTAATACTGTCGCCTGGTCCCTTGAAATCAGTTGAGCAGTTTAATGCATTAGAGCCTCTCGGTGAAGATTTTGTCGCGATTTCAGAAGAAATGTGGTCCCCTGGACAAAGAAAAATGATGGCGTCTTATTATTTTTTGGTCGCCGAGCAATTAGCTTTATCCGGAAACTTAAAGGATTCGGGCGACCTCTACCAGACGGCCTACAATTTGGATCCCAATGGTCTTGTAGGGTCAAAAATGGTTGCCGTTAAGGCAGCCCTCGGGGATATCAAAGGGGCGCGCTTAGAGGCCAATCGGCTCGTCCTGCTTTACCCTATAGATGCCAATATCAATTTTCTTTTTGGACGCCTTTTACTTGCTGACGGCATGACCGATGAGGCCCAAAAGTATTTTAAAAAAACCCTCACTCTGGACAAGACTAACGAAGCGGCATATCTGGCTCTTATAGAAATATATTCTAGCCAGAAAAAAATGCATGAAGCGGAAAAGGTTGCCGAGGAGTTCATTACCCATTTGCCATGGTCGACAAATGGCTGGATACAGGCAACACGCATAAAGTTGCTTGTGGGTGATAAAAAAAATGCTCTGGAAAAAGCTGAAAAAGCCTACAAGCTTGACCCTAACCAACCTGAGTTGATCCTTCTCTATGCTATTACTTTGGAGCTGAATGGTGAAACCAATGCTTCTGTAGCTTTGTTTGAGCAGCTATTTAGGCAAAATCCTAGTAGCGAAAATATTTTAAGTGGCATTATCGAACTCTATCGAAAAATCGGAAACCTTGAAGAAGCTGTAGCGCTTATTGATAGCGTTGGTTATGACATAAAAAATGAATCTCATGCCATGATTTTACTCCATAAAGCGATTCTTTTAGGTGAGCTTGGCCGCGAAGATGAAGCTTTCGAGTTGGTACAAAAAATTGGGACAGCGCATCCCCAAAATGACCGTTTACAGTATATTTTAGGTTGGGCGTACGAACAGAAAAAGTTGTTTGTTGATGCGATTAAGACTTTTCATCTTATACCTAACACCTCGCGTCTGAAGCCCTATGCGCTTGTTCGCGAGGCTCTGATTTTAAAAACACAAAGCAAGAAAAACGAAGCAAAAAATATAATTGATGGCTGGTTGACAGATAATGAGCCCGTAGAGCCAGAATTGATCAATATTTTTGCCTCATTGCTAGCAGATCTTGATGAATTTGAACGAGGCATAGAACTTATCAATCAGGCTTTTTCTAAAAATATAAAAACACCGGAACTGCTTTTTTTGCGCGGTGTTATTGAAGAACAAGCCAACATGTGGGATGCAGCGTCTAAAACCATGGAAGAGGTTATTGCCGATAATCCTGATCATGCAGAGGCATTAAATTTTTTAGCTTATCTTTGGGCAAATCAAAAGATTAATTTAAAAGAGGCAGAGCAGCATGTCACCAGAGCATTAAAATTTAGACCAAATTCTGGGCATTACTTAGATACTTTGGGTTGGATTTATTTTCAAATGGGAAATTATCCTGAGGCAGAAAAATTTTTACTAAAAGCAGAGCAGAATGAAACCAGCGAGGGTGTGATTTTTGAGCATCTCGGCGATCTATATAAAGTGTTAAAGCAGGAAGAAAAAATGCTCGAATATTATAAAAAAATCGGCTCCGGCAATTTGGAAAAGCGAGACCGAGCGCGGCTAAAAATAAAATTAGCTCCGTATGGGATAAAGGTTCCGGATGAAAAATAGTTATTTTAGTATATTTATTGGAGGTTATTTATATAAGAATTTCTTTTTCTTATTATTATTTTCCTTCACGCTGAGCTGCCAGACGACCCCTAAAATAAGCTTGGCGGAAATGCCTGCTGAAATTGGCAAACTGTTTGCCCCATGCTCTGGCGAAGGAGATGTAGAGGCAAGTCTGTTTGAAAATAACCATTTTATCCTGCGAAATACTCTTGGGTTTTATAGCCATGCAGATCACCTTGAAATTGAAATTTTGGGTTTATTTGATGAATCATTGCAGTCAATAAGTATAAAAGGAAGTCAGCTTCATCAGGAAGGCAAGCTATCTGAAAAATTAAAGCAACTCCAGGTCAACAGCAAGGGCTTTATAACTTGGGATGATCATTTAGTAGCCGTGAAAGCCAGTGAAATCAGTTGTTTGCTGCAATTCCGCCTGCCTATAGAATGGAGAGATGATCATCTTCGTCTCTATCAAGACGCGCAGGATGTCCATATGTACCGCAAAGATCAATTTCGTGAAATACATGGTGTTTTTAGCAAATCGAGCTACTGCGTAGATATAAGTTGGTATGGTATGTGGATTTTTTTCAAACGGCATCTAGAATGGTGTGTTAATAGGGTGGAAAAAAATGCGCTTACCTTGCGCGGGATAAATGGCTATCATATAGGGCTAAAGCAATTAGACAGTGATAACTGATAGCTGATGGCTGATGGCTGAAGAGTGTTAATTCTGCTTCATAGATATAAATTTTGATAAGGCTAAAATGAAGGAGGCGAGTGTGCCGACTGAAAATTCCTATAAGGCTGGCGTGCTCAACTTGCTTGTCGCCCATGGAGAGATTGATGAGATTACCCATATGGCTGTATCAGCCTATATGGAAAAACAAAACCGCTGTAGTCTCAGGACGCTTTTGGAAACTCACTTATATTCGGAGACCCAGTTAGCAGATAAAATCGGTCAATACCTAAAGGTGAGCAGGATGATCGATTTGAAATTAGAACAAATTGATACTGATTTTTTTAAAAAAATCCCCTTCCCTCTCGCCAAAAAAAATATGGTTATCGCTCTTGGCTACGATGAACTCAGCCCCGAGAGAATTGTTCTTGTTATGGCTGATCCTACGCGTGAGGATATTATTCAGGAAATTAAGCAGATTCTTGGTGGGCCTCTTACTCTGGCTGTTGCGGAAAGATCGGAAATAAAGCGTCTTATAAATAATGCTTATCCGCTAGAATTACAACTGCCCACTTTGTTTTCAATTTGAAGGGGACAGGGAGCTTGAGGGAAAATATACTAGAAATTAATGATCTTACCGTTGCCTTCGCCTCCTCCGGAGAGGAGCTTGTTGCGATAGAAAATATTGGTTTTTCTATTGCTCAAGGTGAAACAGTGGCTTTGGTAGGCGAATCAGGCTGTGGGAAAAGTGTCACATCACTCTCTATACTAAAACTTTTAGATGAAGATGTGAGTACCTACAAATCAGGCAGCATTCTCTTCGAGCAAAAAGACTTAATGAAACTGGGTGAAAAGGAGCTGCGAAAAATTCGCGGCAATGCAATCAGCATGATTTTTCAGGAACCCATGACATCGTTAAATCCTGTTTTCACTGTAGGCGATCAGATTGCCGAAGTGTTTCAAACCCATCGCGGGATGAGTCGTTCTGAGGCCTTAGATCAGGCTGTATCCATGCTTGATCTCGTCGGACTGTCCGATAGCCGAGGCCGGATTAAACACTATCCCCACCAGCTATCTGGCGGTATGCGGCAGCGCGTCATGATCGCCATGGCACTGGCCTGCCATCCAAAACTCTTGATCGCGGATGAGCCAACAACGGCGCTCGATGTGACGATTCAGGCGCAAATTCTTGATTTGATGAATCAGTTAAAAAAAGAATTCCAAATGGCTATTTTGTTGGTCACCCATGACTTGGGGGTTGTTGCTGAATTTTGTGACCGCGTTATGGTCATGTATAGCGGAAGAATTGTTGAATCAGCCTCAGTTTCTACCTTGTTTTCTCAGGCTTCGCACCCTTATACCCAGGGTCTTTTGAGTTCTATTCCCAGATTAGATCAAAAACAAGATATCTTGCCGACGATACCGGGAAGTGTTCCTCGGCTTCAAGACCGAGGGTCTGGATGCTATTTTGCGGACCGTTGTTCCTTGGCGCAAGCGCGGTGCCGTGCCGAAGTTCCAGCGCTCGTGGCAATTGCGCCCGATCATTACTGTGCCTGTCATTTTGCCAAAGCAAAAGGGGAGGCATCATGACCCCTTTGCTCAAAGTAGAAAGTTTAAAGAAAATTTTTGTCAGCAAGCAGAGTTCGCTGTGGCAACCCCAAAAGAAAATGATTGCGGTCGATAAGGTGAGTTTTACCCTAAATAGTGGGGAAACTCTTGGTATTGTTGGGGAGTCTGGATGCGGTAAATCAACCCTAGGAAAATGTATTTTAAGGCTTTATGAGCCTGATCAGGGTTCGGTTGTTTTTAACGGTGTCGATGTCCTTAGGCAAAATGCTAAGGCAATGCGGGCTCTTAGGCGGGAAATGCAAATTATATTTCAGGATCCTTATTCGTCCCTCAATCCGAGGCTGAGGGTAGAGAATCTTATAGCCGAACCTATGAAGGTACATAAATTAGGTTCCAGGATAGAAATTAAGGAAAAGGTCGCACTGCTTTTAGATAAAGTGGGACTGAATCAAGATGCCTTACGTAAGTTTCCCCATGAGTTTTCTGGTGGCCAGCGGCAAAGGATCGGTATTGCTCGGGCACTTTCTCTAAGTCCAAAGCTTATCGTGGCAGATGAGCCGGTCAGTGCCTTAGATGTCTCTGTGCAGTCACAAATTCTCAATCTTCTTTCGGGACTCAAAAAAGAGTGGAACCTGAGCTTTTTGTTTATTTCTCACAATTTAGCCGTGGTGAAACATATTAGCGATAGGGTTGCGGTTATGTATTTGGGGAGCCTTGTGGAGGTGGCCGACGTCAAAGATCTCTTCGCTCGTCCTTTGCACCCTTATACGCGCGCCCTTATTAGCGCTATTCCTACCCCGGAAGTGAATTCGGGAAAACCTCAGCGCATCATATTGCAAGGAGATATCCCCAATCCTTTTGCGCCTCCCAAGGGCTGTAGCTTTAATACGCGTTGCCCGCATGCGACAGCGGTATGTAAAGAACAGGTTCCTAAATTGTCAGCGCTCAAACAAGGGGATGAACATCAACATCTTGTGGCCTGTCACCATGCAAAAATCTGAGCGAAGTTCTTTGATTAAACCAATTGTTCTTACCGGCGGTGGTACAGGTGGCCATGTCATTCCTCATTTAGCATTACTAAAGTATCTCAGAAGTTCAAAGCGGCCCATTTTTTATATAGGCTCCGAAGGCATTGAAAAACAGATAATGGAAGGTGAGGTTGACCATTTTTATAGCATTCCCACCGGAAAGTTGCGTCGCTATCTTTCTCTCGACAATGTTAAAGACATTTTTCGCGTAATCGCGGGGGTTTTTACGGCTTTTTTCCTCCTAATACGTCTTAAACCTGCGGTGATCTTTAGCAAGGGCGGTTTTGTCAGTGTTCCTGTTTGCTGGGCTGGATATTTGCTGCGCATTCCTGTTGTTACTCAGGAATCAGATTTTACACCGGGATTAGCCACGCGTTTGATAGCGCCTCTCGCAAAAACGACGATTTGCGCCTTTTCGGCGACGACGTCATATTTGCCCAAAAGATATCATAGTATTTTTGTTGGCCAGCCCGTGCGTGAAGAGCTTCTTCAGGGTGAGTCTCACTTTGGGTATGAACTGTGCGATTTTGAAAGAGACGATGCGCGCCCTGTAGTTTTGGTCATGGGAGGGTCACAAGGGGCTACCGTTCTCAATGAGCTTGTGGTGCAAAATCTCGCGTCATTGACGCAAAAATTTCGCGTAGTTCATCTGGCGGGCAAAAATTGGCAGTCACCTGAAAATCTTGCTAGCTATCAGGGTTCCTACGTCTCGTTTCCTTTTTTGATGGGCGAGCTAAAACATATTTTTGCCATTTCATCGCTTGTGGTAAGTCGTGCCGGAGCTAATGCGATCTTTGAGTTTTTAGCCCTGCGCCTCCCCATGCTTCTTATTCCTCTGGAGCGGGGAAGCCGTGGAGATCAGGTTGATAACGCGCGTTATTTTAAAGAAAATGGCTGGGCACACATACTGACGGAGCATGAAATGAGCCTGTCCTCTTCATCGTTTATGAGTGCAATAATAAGTCTTCAGGAAAATGCGGGCGAAATTAGAGATCGCCAAGCCCAGACTCATATAGGAAAAATAAATCACGCAATTGCCGACGAGATACTGAAATTTATTTAGGCTGAGTATAATTTCTCCAATAAATTCTATTCACCCGAACAGTTGATTCTTTGAGAGGATATAGGGAATTCTTCCAACATGATTTTTAGGCGATGATGTCGGATAAAATCAAGTACTTTAATGTATTCACCTTCCATTTTATTTTTGAGATAGCTTCTAAAATCTGAGAGATTGAGATTGTTCAGTGATGGCTCATTAGGGTCAATGTTACTGACAGGGGAATCAATCACGATTTGGCATTGTGTGCCAATAGTCGTTAAGTCCGAATTGAACTTTGACATTATGTTACGAACTTTATCTTGACCCCAGAAGTAGTTTACGGGATACAGATTTTCAAGTATGTCTTCAGCGTTTTGCTTAAATTGGGCATTAGCCATGGCTGGGGTAGAGAAAACCACAATTTGCTTGAGTTGATTTGGATCAGGACTTTTCCTTAAATGTATACCATAGAGTATGGCAAGAGCCCCCCCTAAACTATGGCCGGTGAGATGAACCTTCATCGCCGATGGATTCTGGTTTGCCGTCGTGGGTCTTGACGATATTCGGAGAATTTCTGCAGAAATTTCCGGCATCAGGCATTGAAAAGCTCTTAAAAATCCCGAGTGCACTTTGCCAGGGACTAAGTTTAAACTATCTGGTTCTAGAATAAAGTCCCTTCCCATAACTAACAGCCAATCTTTCATAGAATCTTCAAAACCAGCGTACGGCATATTCGTTCCACGAAAGGAAACGATAATATCATTGCTCTTCGGATTATGAAAAATGGCAACTTGGGAGCCATCGTTGCACTCATTTGTTAGGATAAATAATTCGAGATTAGTATTATTAATAAAATCCATCTCACTAGAGTTATTTTGATCAATATATTTGAGATCAGATAAAATGGGATTAGCTCCTCTGATCCGCTTAAAGCGATCCGCTAAATCATTTTCATAGACTAGCCCGGCAAATCTGCCAAGCAAAGAAGGAGATATCGTTCCATTGGAATCGCCACCCTCAGAAATTTCTACCTTTACCTTAGAATTTAAATTGACAGTTTTACAGCCTGCATTGGACAAGACAAGCGCTGCTAAAAAGATAAAAATTAGTCCATTTTCCAATGTGAAATGTTTCTTACAACTTAGAAAATTAATACGGCTTAAGTGATACATAATAAGAGTCTTTAGATTATTAAAAAGCTCGTGATGTTTTTTTTTCTTCTTATTAGATTTATTGCTGAGTTACTCAAAGGACTTATCGGCGGAAAATTCTTATATCCAAAGTTTTTTTCTTTTTTTTACCAGTAAATGGTGTTGTTTCTCAAATAATATAATAAAAATAGCTGCCTATGATTGAGCTTGCGCTGGAGTGTGCAAAGCGTCGATCTTGTCTTGGGTGGGCAGCCACAGATGAAGCTGCAGACTTTGGCGCGGGTCATTTAGTTTAAATAATATCCTTAGCATGGATGAAGTGTGGCCTAGAAAGCTTTTTGTAGAAAAGATGCTGTTTTTATGCCTAACTTTTGCTTATAGATGCCATTTTATTTTGCTGGGGCTTCCCTATTACAGCTTTCTCCTAGAGCAAAACAATTTTTGCCAGTCAGAGCATGTTTTTTGCGGTTTTTTATTAGGAGTTTATGCGCTATAAATTGCTTTATAGGCTAGGGGTAATAAAAAAATAAAAATTACAGAAGTTGATTATGTCTCCCGCCAAAAAGTGCTATAAATGAAGAGAATTGAGAGAAAAAATCTTCATCCTCCCCCCTCACTGTTTAAGGAGACAAATGCTTATGAACGCAAAAACACTGAAAGGTACCCGCGTCATAGCTCTCATCGGTCCGTACCGGAGCGGAAAAACGAGTTTAATTGAGAGTTTTTTAAGTGTAAGTAATACAATTCCCAAAAAAGGGAGTGTCACCGATAATACCGCCTCAGGTGATAAAAGCGAAGAGGCGCGCCGCCATCAAATGGGCGTAGAATTGAATCTATGTCAGCTGCAGTATGAAGGAGAGGAATTCGTTTTTTTAGATTGTCCGGGATCTCTCGAATTTCTCCAGCAGTCTTACAATGCACTGATGGTAGCAGATGCAGCTATAGTCGTATGTGAACCTCAAGCAGAAAAATCACTGGCCTTAACCCCTTATCTCAAGTTTTTAGACGATAGAAAAATTCCCCATTTCATTTACATCAACAAAATGGATGTAGAGCCCCCCAGCATACACACGGTATTTCAAAATTTGCAGGACATTTCAACAAGGCCCCTCATACTCCGAGAGCTCCCTATCCGTGAGGGACGAACTGTGGTGGGATATG
Organism: Oligoflexia bacterium; assembly: GCA_030432875.1. Lineage (GTDB taxonomy): Bacteria > Bdellovibrionota_B > Oligoflexia > Oligoflexales > JAGOVF01 > JAUILP01. Next base: position 18,383 of record JAUILP010000002.1, read on the forward strand.
TCGATTTAGTTAGTGAAAAAGCCTATAAATATGACCCCAATCAACCCTCAAAACTTATAAAAATCCCCTCCCATCTTGAAGAAAATGAAAAGGCGGCGCGACATAAAATGCTCGAGTCGTTATCAGAATATGATGATCACCTTTTAGAAGAGCTTATCGAGGACATAGAGCCAAGAGAGGAAGAAATTCATGAGACTTTTATCAAAGACCTGCAACAGGATCTTGTGGTCCCTGTTGTTTTTGGGTCAGCGCTTTTGGATCATGGTACCCGTAGGCTATTAAATATCATCAATCATGAAGTGTCCGGGGTTGATATTAGTCGAACACGTGTATTTGGACAAAACGAGCTTAAGGATTTTGACGATACTAATGTCATCGCTGAAGTATTTCATACCCAGCATATTCCCTATAAAGGGAAATTAAGCTATTGCCGCATTTGGAATAGCATTCTGCAGGTCGGAATGTCACTCAGCGGTGAAGTAGCTAAGTCAATGTTTACATTGGTCGGGACTGACATTAAGCCCCAAAATGAAGGGATGCCTGCAGGTTCAGTTGTGATCCTCAATAAGTTTGATGCGGCTCAAACGGGCCATATCATAAGTTCACAGCCTAGACAGGATTTCAAGAGTCATCTCTATGTGCTGCCTTCATTGTTTGCCTTGGCTGTAGAAACTGAAAAGCGTACCGATGAATTAAAACTCAATGAAGCCCTTGCAAAATTGACCCAGGAAGATCCCTCTCTGATCGTGGAGCACAATCAAGATACCGGAGACCTAATTTTGCACGGCCAGGGTGATATTCATTTAAAAATAGCGATGGAAAGGTTGCAAGATAAGTTCAATGTAAAAATCAATTCCCATCAAATGCACGTCCCCTACAAGGAGTCTATTCAAGGAACAGCTAAAGTCCAAGGACGTCATAAAAAACAAAGTGGCGGTCACGGTCAGTTTGGCGATGTTCATTTAGAAATTAAGCCACTTGAGCGCGGTAAGGGCTTTGAATTTTTTGATCAAATCACCGGTGGCGCAATTCCGAAAAACTACATCCCCGCAGTTCAGGCAGGTGTTGAAGAAGCGTTGGAAAAAGGCATTTTTGGCTATCCCGTCGTTGACGTGTCGGTAAACTTATTTGATGGTAGTTATCATAGGGTAGATAGTTCAGATTTAGCTTTTAAAATGGCTGCTATTCATGGTATTCGTGAAGCCCTTCCTAAGTGCGAGCCGTACTTGCTTGAACCCATCATGACGGTGGAGATTCTCGTCCCAACTGATATTATTTCCGCGGCACAAAAACTTGTATCAGGACATAGAGGGAAGATTTTAGGATTTAGTGATAAAGAAGGTTGGAACTTCTGGAGTACGATTTCCTCTCAAATCCCACAAGCAGAGTTGCATAATTTTATCAATGAACTTAGATCATTAAGCGCAGGACTGGGGGCTTTTGAAAGCCGTTTTGATCATTTTGAGGCAGTTCCCGCAAAAATGACCGAACAAATTGCCCAGGAGCGTAAACAGCAGCTGGAAAAAAAATAGTGTTCTTTGCGAAATTTCACGCAGACTTGCCATAAAAGTACCCCGATTTTTGGGAAATAAAATCGGGGTCATGTTCTTTGTCTGAAAAATTCAGGCGACCCATATTTGAAAACAGGTCCAAAAGCCTTTTATGTTAAGGTCTAGGACAACATTAGTTTAAAAAAGTCAGACCTCTAGCTAATAAACCATCTTGTAGAGGTTGACCTTTAAATTTTGCTGTTCGCGAAGATCCAATTTTTTTTGTGCGCTCCTCCTTGCTCAAGGCCATTAATTTTGATAGAACGTCTTCGGTATTTGCATCCTTTTTAGGACTGCAGAAGGGGTGTTATCTTGGACCAATCTTTAGGAGTTTTTTTTATGAAGTTTACAGGCAACAGCTTTAAGTTTTTGTTAATGGGTGTGTGTTCTATCATTTTTTTGGCATCGGTTTCTTCTGCTGCTTCAAAATTTGACGGGCCGTACGTGCGTGAAGCACAAATTAAACAATTAAAAACTCTCATGACACTTGCGCAAACGGTCATGCCCGAAAAAACTAATTTTCCTAAATATTCGGCTTTGGGACTAAAAATTAATGTCGCCCAAGGGCTCTCCAGTGGACTGTGCCAAGAAGTGAGTCCCGATGAGGCCTCTGACAAGCTACTGACAGCTATCCAGCGAGCGGTCCCAAAAGGTGTTTGGGATAGCATACCAAAACTTCTTCAGGCAGTTAAGGGGGAACTTTCTGCTCTTTGGGCTTTAGGCGGGAGCGAAGCGCAACTCATGGTCTGTGCAACTGGTGGCCGAGGACAGGGATATCTTGATGGCGAGGTGTCCATGAATATGAGCTTTATGATCAAGGAACTTACTCAGGAAGAGTCAGACGCGACCTTTAACAAAAGAAGTTTCGACAATATTCAAATATTTTATTCTGCGGTAGAATGGGAAGAATAAATAAAGGGTGAAAAAAGAAAGCTAAAGTTAAGGATTCTCTCTCGAGCATGATCACAATTACGGATAAAATTCACATTCCCGATCATGAAATCACCTTAACTTTTAGCCGAAGCGCGGGGCCTGGGGGACAAAATGTCAATAAAGTTAATAGCAAAGTCAGTTTGTCCTGGTCTCCAGAAAATAGTTCAGCGCTCCCTCTAGAAGTTATTGCCCGGTTTTTGCAAAAATACGCTAGCAAAATAACCATGGATGGCCGCATCGTCATCATCTCAATGTCTTCTCGGGATCAGGGGGCAAATATTTTGCTCTGCAAAGAAAAACTAGCCAAGATGCTGCAAAGCGTGCTCGTGCCACCAAAGCCCCGAAGACCGACCAAGCCTACTAAGGGGTCCAAAGAGCGGCGTCTTAAAAGTAAAAAACAGCAGAGCCAAACTAAAGAAAACCGAAGAAAAATTTCTTACTAATCGTCAATGTCTATTCAGAAACATTGACATTCTCCAAGGTGGCTATGCCCGTAAGATCAATAATGGGCAAATCCGAGGGAGCCGTCGCCAAAACATCATAGCCGGATGCTATATCAGTAATATGAGCATTGTCAGGAACATAAACCCCTTCGCTGTTTTGCTTAAAGCATTGCTTCCATATTTGTGGCCCTTGATTGTCACCACTGGTGCCACACACTCCTTTAGAAAATTGAGGGGTATAACACCCTGTGGGGCTTAGGGCAATATTTTCTGCTAGCGCTTTACGGATGCTTGTATTCATAACGGCTCCAGACCAAGAGCAGCCCGATAAGGTACCATCCTCTGCTTGTTCCGTGGAATAGGTAAAGCCTCGCGTTGCTTCTTGATAATTTCCACCAGGGTTTGCCCAGTAGCTTATTTTTCCCGCATAGGTACTGGGATTGACGTCAAAGGCAAAATAAGTCAGGCCACTGAGTTCAGAATTTCCCGAATTTTGGGTAACCCCCGTATTGGGGTCAAGCACTCCGCCAGTGTTAAAGGGATCGATATTTGCGAGCTGGCTAGTATAACCGACGTTGCGAACCTCAATCTTAAGTCTTTGGTCGGCATAGGTCGTTCCAGATTTGCTGTAGGCCATACTTTTAAAATGGCGCTGGTTGTTATTGTCTGCTGCTTCTGAAAGATCAAGAACGCCAGTATAGTTTTCATTGCTCTGCGCACCGGGAGAATGATAGAGAATCAGAGTATTATCTTCACTAGACTGGGTATTGCTGAGCTTGTATTTAATTTCTGTTTTGTACACGACGCGATCGTTTTGGTTGTCAAGAATGGAAATTTCGGCACTGGTAATGTCAAGGAGCGTGGGGACTTTAGCCTGAGCGATCGAAGTCAAATTAACTGGCGTTGTACCCTCAAATTTATCTTTTCCGGCTTTTTTTGCTTCGCATAGGATTCCGCGAAAAAGGGCAAGAGCGCCGTTAAGTTTTGCCGCTGTCGCTTTGATCATACCACGTCCGACCGTCACCATACAGGCTTCACCTGTGCTGTTTAGCTGAATATTTTGTATTTGACTTAAAGCGTTTTTTACATCGTCAGTAGTCCCTTCTTTTGCGGATTCGACCGTCGGATTAATTTGACCGCCATCTACGTTTCCTATGGCCGTTCCGGATACCATTCCATAATCAAAGCCATAGCAGGCTTCGACATTATTGCTATTAAATGTGAGGGCATTTAACTCGGGCTCACTAAAACAGCTACTGGCCTCGCCATTGAGCACGTCTAAGGCCTCCTTTAGTGCTTCCTTTGGATGCTCTTCAAAACTTGTTGCCGCATCTTGGTTGTTGCCCGGTGGCGGGTTGTTTAACCTGAGCATGGGGATATTTAGGGTTCCCACTGCGGCTTCACCAGGCGTATTGTCAATAGCGATGGGAAACGCCGATATTGCAAGGCCTTCAGGGTAAGATCCCGCAAGGCCGTTATCTGAAATCGCTAGACTCGAAGAACTTATAGTTGTGTCCGCTGCCGGTGTCTCTGTAGTGGTAGTAGTTGTTGTGGAAGTGGTCGTATCTGTCGTCGTATCTTGATCAGAAGCAGCCTCTGGCGTAGTGGCGGGAGTTGTACTCGTATTGGGTTGGCAGTGGGTTAAAAGGGATATAGATAGTAATAAGCTAATTTTAATAGATAAAAAGTGATTGTGATGCAAAGCTTCTGCCCTCCAAAAATAGTTGCTAATACCTTGAGCACCATTTCGGAGGGAAGCGAAAAAAAAATAAGAAAATAAAATTAATGCCTTTCAAAAGAGTCTCAACAACTGGGAGCAGATGTGGGCAACCTACCAAAAAAAAAGATTTTTTTGCTAAAGACGTTTGTTATGGTTGTCGATTATTTTTTAGTTGCCTTAGGATGGTATTCATCCTTTATTTGCGGAAATAAATTTTTTCGCCCATGTGTCCTTGTAGCCAGCTTTTTGAAACAAAATACCAAGACGCATATTTTTTAGATATTTTCCAGCGAGCGATTTAATTTGCTCGGGTGTCACTTTATCGAGCTCTCGCGGCAAATCATAAAACGGGTTTAGACTGCCATGATAAAGCTGGGTTTCAAGAAGTTTTGCCGCTATGGAATGGTGGGTTTCTTGTTTAAGGTAAAATGCTGTGGCAAATTCTTTTTTAAATTCAGAGAGATCTTCCGGGGTATAGGAAGTTGATTTTATTTTTGTGATCACTTGCTGAATGACTTCTAGGGTTTCCTCAGGTTTTGGTGTTGTTGAATAGATAATTCCAAGTCCCATGCGATACTGCCGGGTATAGGCATAGGTTGCGTAGCTTAGGGATCGTTTGGTGCGAACTTCTTCATCAAGCTCTTCAGAAAAAATATTAAATAACAATGTTGCCGCAACCGCGTCAGGAGAGTTAACTTCTGGAGCCGAAAATTTGGCGAGCAAATAAGCGGTAGGTACGTCTCGATCTTCAAAAACCAGGCTACAATCATCTTTAAAGGGAGGTACTTCTATTTTGGGTGGGGTATAGCTGATTTTGGGAAGGGAGTTAAATTGCTTCTCTAAATCGGCAATAATTTTTTCTTTGGGCATTGATGTTACGACCACTAGCGTCATCGGCGTGGTTTGCAGAAGTTGCTGGTAAAAACCACTGAGCTCTGAGGTTTTAAGTTGTTTCATTTCTGTAACTGAATCTTTGGCACTCAGAAAATAGGGGTGGTTCTCGGGATAAAAACATTTGTTAACCAGTTCGTTGGTAAACGCGTCGGGGTTATTGGCAATAGATTCATAGTGAGCGAGAAGCTGTTTGCGCTGAAGTTCAGCATCAGAGGGTTTGAAGCTCGGGTGAAGTATGACATCAGAAAAAGCTGCCAATGCTTGAGGCCAGTAGTCATTGATAGTTCCCAGTGAGCACTGAGAATGATCAATTCCCTGGGAGCAGGCGATATTTAATGAGTATTTTTCTGCCAGGGCAAATAAAACATCTTTGGGATAATTTTTACTTCCCATCGTCAAGGTATCAAAAGCCCAAATGCCAAGATTTTTTTTACCTGTGGGCGTAGCGCTAGAACCTTTAGGCCAGCCAACCATCAAAGAGACAAGGTCACTGCTAGGTTCATTGCGAATAATAACCTGCGTCCCATTGGAAAGAGTCGCTACCGAAGTTTGTTCTTTTTGGGCGGCAATGGAGGCATCGGAAACGAGCCTGTTATCCTCTTTGGTTTTTGATGAAGTGCCATCAGTCGTGCAGGCAAAGCTAGGAAAAAGGAACACTAAAGAAATCAGAGCAGGGCGAAGCAATTTTTTAATCATAAATAATCAGGCCTTATTTTTAAAAAAAATATTATAGAAAATGAAAAACAGTATCTAAGTTGACTTTTGCGTTTGCGGTCTTTTTTTCAACCACTTGTCAGCAAAAGGTTTTGACGTGTCTTTGAGTTTTATTTTTTTGCCATTTTCTTCCGAGATGAGTAAGCCAGCGAGGTAAGGTTTATTGATGAGGTATTTTTTAACAAAATCCTGAACATCTGAAAGTGTTATTTGGTTCATGTTATTTACGTAGCCTTGGTAATAGGCAAGGCCCGTTACAGGCCACCAAAAGGCAAGGGTTTTGGTAAAACTAGACGGAGCGTTGATCTCCCTTTTATGGTCTATAATAAGCGAGCGCTTCACGTCGTCTAATTGGTCGCTACTAAAATAATCCGGCTTTGCCATCGCGCTGATTTCTGCTAGGAGACTTTTTTTAGCGTTTAAGATGTTTTCAGGTGTAGCTCTAAGGTAAAAAGATGATTCTCCTGTTTGGGACTGCGTAAAGTAGGAAAAGCTAGCCCCAAGAGTCAGGCCGCTATCGACAAATTTTCGGTAAAATTTGCCGGACTTATGCTGCAGTAAGCTAGCAAGAATATCAGCAATATAAGTGTCTTTTGGCGTTTCTTTGAGGTAAGGGCCCATAAAGGTAAGTTCTACGCTGGCATTGTCGATATGTGGTCTAAACATAACGAAGTCTATCGTCTTGGTGAATTTGGGAAAACTCGGAGGCGTAATCGCTTTCCATTCTTTAGGAGCGGTCCAAATAGAAAAACTTTTTTCGGCTTTTGCTTTTAGGTCTTCATACTCAAAATCTCCGCCAACAATCAGGGCGCAGTTTTGCGGGACAAAAATGTCTTTTTTGATTTGCATAAGTTGGGCGCGGTTTGCTTCAGCAATGACCGAATAGTCTCCAAGAGGATCTCTAAGAAATCCTTGTTCTTGATAGAGAATGCTGCGCTGTAAATTGTAAAAATCAAATTCCGGCTGACTCGCATTGCGGTCCCACTCATCGAGGACAACTTTGCGTTCTTTAGTCAATTCTTGTTCGTCGATAAGGGGTGTTGCTATGGCATCGGCCATAAAATCTAAGCCTTCCACCAAATAAACTGAAGGCAACGTGAAAAAATAGCGGACTTTTTCTGCTGAAGTATCCCCGTTGTAGGTGATGCCTAAGGTCCTAATCCTTTTTTTAAAGGCCTCTTGATTGGGTAGTTTTTCGTTGCCCTTAAAAAACATATGTTCCCACAAATGCGTTAAGCCATTTGATCCTGGACTTTCTGTCATCGCACCACCTTTGCAGGTCAAGACTATAGTGGCGAGGGGGACCTTGTGTGAAGGAAAAGCAATGAGTTCAAGTCCATTTGCTAATTTTTCTTCCACAAACAAATTTTCGCCGTGAAGCACAGGTACACCGAAGAGTGTGAGAGAAATAAACACGGTCCTTTTAAGAGCTCGGATTAGGGGCATTTTTTTTCCTTAAAAACTAAAAAATAAATATGGGTTATTTAGAGTTAAATTAAATTTTATCGGCGATAAGTTCAGCAATATCTTTAACTATAACATCTTTTTCCTTGCCGTGGGCTTTTACGCCGTCATTCATCATGGTCATACAAAAGGGACAAGCAGTGGCAATCATATTGGCTCCCGTTTCGATTGCTTCTTTTGCCCGGTTTTCATTAACGCGCGTGCCTTCATCTTCTTCTAGCCACATGCGCCCGCCACCAGCGCCGCAGCAAAACCCTGTTTGCTTGCTGCGCGGCATTTCTTTGAGTGTGCCTGCCGCCCCCGCAAGAGTTCGGGGAGAATCATATATGTCATTGTGCCGCCCTAGATAACAAGAATCGTGATACGTAATATCAAGAGACTGAGCCGTCTCTTTGTTTAAGGTGATTTTATTTTCTTGAACAAGTGAGTTGATAAGGTCTGAATGATGTAAAACCTCGAGGTTGCAGCCGAGATCTGGGTATTCATTTTTTAAGGTATTAAAACAATGCGGACATCCTGTGACGACTTTTTTAACCTGATAACGCTGAAACGTTTCAATGTTTTCCTGAATCTGCATTTGCGCCAAATACTCATTGCCGAGGCGACGCGCCGTATCGCCATTGCATTTTTCTTCGGCCCCAAGAATAGAAAATTTTATTCCTGCCTGCTTCATGATCTTTGCTATAGCAACAGAGACTTTTTTATAGCGGTCGTCAAAAGATCCGGCACAGCCAACCCAAAACAAATATTCAACATCTTTATTTTGCGCCATTGTCGGGATATCGAGTCCTTTTGCCCAGTCACCGCGGCTGTTATTGTCAATGCCCCAAGGATTGCTTTGATTTTCAAGATTAGCAAAAGTTGTGTTCAAAAGCTCAGGAAATTCGGATGCGGTCAAGGTAAGGTAGCGCCTCATGTCGATGATAGCCGGGATGTGCTCGATTTCTAAGGGGCAGGCCTCCATACAGGCACCGCAGGTCGTGCACGCCCAAAGTTCCTCTGCGCTTACGATGCCACCGATAAGAGCTCTTGGCTCCGCTGGTTGGAGCAAGGCTTCATTGTTGGCATCTTTTAGGTGGTGAATCATCAAGCGAGGGTCGAGTTTTTTGCCTGTATTGAAGGCGGGACACTGAGCGGTGCAGCGTCCGCACTCAACGCAGGTCGTGCCATCGAGAAGCTGCTTCCAGGTAAAATCAGAAACTTTGCCGACGCCAAAGGTTTCGGCGTTTTCATCAAACTCCATGGTGCGTATACGTCCACGTGATTTTAGGCTACGAAAAAACATATTTGGCCAAACCCAAATAAGATGCTGATGTTTAGAATAGGGAAGAAAGGTCACAAAACCTAAAAAAACAAAACTATGAAGCCACCAGACAACACTTGTAAATCCCTCCCAGCCATCTGGGCTTTCGATCCCAAAAAGCCTGCCAAACAGCTGAGAAACCCCGGTAGAAACCATTAAAGGCGCCTGGGGTAGAGCTGATTCGGCTCCAACAGCAGTTTTTCCGCCAAGAACCAGGAGTTCGGTAAAGAGCAATGCACCAATTAAGCTGAGAACAATGTAAGCATCTTTTTTTGACGCTGGGGCAAGTCCCGCAAGCCTTGGCGGGGGAAAAAAAAGACGGCGCGACACAGCATAAATGATGGCAAGCAATGCCACAGTATTGGCAAAATCTTGAGAAAAAAGGTAGCTTGAAAAGAGTGCGCCATCACCAAAAATATCTTTAAAACTAAAACCTGAAATCCCGTAAAGAATAGTATCTAAGCTACCAATACTCACGAGTACAAACCCCCAAAAAATACAAAAATGCATTATGCCTGCACTTTTTTCTTTAAACATTTTTCCTTGGAGTAAGCCCTTTACAAGGACACCTTTTATGCGCACATCCGTTTGGTCACTGCGGTTTTCTTCTTTTCCCTGTCCGATCTTAAATTTTTGCCATGTTTTTTTGACATTTTTTACAAACAAGTAAATGGTTGCGATAAGCAGGACGGTAAAAAAGAGATGAGATACAATATTCACGGCTGCACTCCCCTATCAAAAAGACCAGGAAAAAAAATTATAGGTGTGTCACCCATAATCGCGACTTTTAAAGTTCCAGAATAGCAAGGCTCGGCAAAATCCTCAACGTATCAGTAATAAAAAAGAAATTAGGCAAATTTTTAGATATTTTTGGAACAGTTCCCCGTAAAGGATGCTGATTGTAAATCAATTTTCCAGGCATATAAAATGCCGCATTTTGGTTGGGGCAATTTTTTACAAAGATAATCGTCCGAATTATTTTTTATAGAACCTTATATACTACTTTTCATCCTTGGAATAGCCGAGGTTTTACCCTATAATCATAAAAAATTTTTATCTCAAGGAGCGAGAAAATGCTGCAAAAGGTTCTCATCCCCTATTTGCTCTTTCCCCTGGCTTTGGCTGCGGCAATACTTCTTGGTGTTTCTGCTTTATACACCTCCGTCGATAGGACCCTTTACAATATTGGCGTATTTCTTGTGCTGATGCTGTCTTGCATTGCCCTGGAACGCTGGATTCCTTATTCGCGTTTAAAACTTTCGTCTGAGCGACTCAGAGCAGAAATCATCGTTACCCTGATCAATATTTTTGTGGTAGCTAAACTTGGCGAGCTTGTCGTAGCCAATTTTTTTAGGCTTTTAGCGGGTGAGATATGGGCAATCCCGCCAAGTTTAGGGCCCATTTGGTTACAGGTCATCCTAGCGGTGTTACTTATCGATTTTGCTCGCTACTGGATTCATCGCTGGCAGCACCGTATTCCTTACCTCTGGAAACTGCATGCGGTGCACCATAGTATTCCGCAGGTCAATGCTCTAAATGGGCTATTCGCACACCCAATTGATTTTTTCTTACGCAATATTTTTCCCATGTTCTTACCGCTGCTCGTTGGTATTGATGTTTTTGCGGCATTCATGGCGACGATTATTTTAACGGTTTTAGGGTCGTTCCCTCATGTCAATATCCCCCTCAAGTACGGTTTTCTTGAATTTGCCTTTTGTTCTCCTAAGCTTCATCGCTGGCATCACTCAGAAAAAATGGCCGAATCCAACAACAACTTTGGTGTTGGGCTTATTATTTTTGATAGATTATTTGGCACTTTTTTTAACCCCTCTGACCGAGAAGCCCCCGATGTGATGGGTATCGAAGGGGTTACGGTGCCAGTCGGAGAAGTTCGGGAGTTGATTCGTCTGCCGCATACCAAATTTATTTGATTTCTGGGTAATGAGATTTGGTGGGTGACGACTAATAAACCAATTTTTAAGTTTTTGGGCAGATCTTAAAGGTGTGATCAATTAAAATTTATTTTGTGAACGACTAAAAGATCTCCAATCAGCTCTGTGCCGCATAAGTTGCTGCGATAGACATTAAAACGCCTCTTTTTATCTAAAATAATACCGAATCTACAAGTTATCGGTTAAGGGGTGGGGAAGTAATAGTTTGAATCCAATCATAGTATTCAGAGTCTCCGATAAAAGAATAGAGACTAAAACCACCTTCACACAGCTCTCGTTCGCGCTGTTCTTTAGTCAAGGATTCGGTTATTGTGACCGGAATTTCAGATCCCCACAATACCCCTACAAGATACCACTCTAAGCTACCGTCATTATCACCATCAACAAAAGCATAAAGAGGACCTCCAGAATCTCCAGAGCAAGTACCTCCATCTGAAGAGGTAAACTCGCCAGAAATAGCATCTTTTTCCAAAGGTTCTGCGTCCCTTTTTTGCACGACTATTATAGCCTTATAGCATGGGAGCTTTCTAGTAGGAAGGCAGGGTTCATCAGGAGCCAATCCAAGGTCATGGATGTTATTTCGGTATTCGACTTTTTTAACATCTAGCCCTTGCCATAATTTCTCCGAATTGGGCTGATCAAAAAATAGCCGCCCAAAACCAGAGGCTTTTAGAATAGTATCATCCTTGATGGTCTCAAGATTTCGTAAAATTGGCAATTTCACATAATTAAGCGGTGAGGTCCCATCTAAATTAACTAGGGCAACCTCGTAATTTGGTTGTGGGTCAATGCCACCATTTAGAGACCTATCTTTTTTTGTCCAAGATTTAAAAACATTCAGGGGTTCTTTAACTCTTAAGTATTTATTCCTTTTTTTTGCAATTGTGGTTCCATAATCAGGGAAATTTATTGCGAAATCCAAGGGGCTTTTTAAGCGTAGTGACAGCGTATTTCTTATACAATGAGTTGCTGTAATGACCCAATTATTTTCTATCAATGCTCCACTGCAGAACCCCGGATTTCCGATCGATGTACTCACAATTTGAACAGTATTACGCAATCCTGGATGATCCTTGGCCAAAGGCGAATTACTCCCATAACCATTATGTATTTTTCCAGAACTATAAGGATTAGAGAATTGACATGATGATAAGAATATGGCTAAAAAAATTATAAAAAAAATGTTTATAATATTTGCCTCATTATAAATTATAGGGTTCCGGTATCAAATAGACCTCCAAACAGTATAAGCTATTTCGTTCATAGATTAAACAAACGAAAAGAGTGCAGCTGGTTTTTGGATTAAAACCAGTTACTTCTTTTAGTCGTAAAAATAGGGGGTAAGATCAGAGACGAGAATGCTTTAAAAGTCAACGCTGAACATTTCTGGCAATATTCTGGTAGGGATTATTGTCCAGGCAATGAACCATGCAGTGGCCACACGCTTTTTAATTATACATCTTTTAAAAAGGATAGAGAATTGTTGGATTTCTCTGGCGAACCTACTGGTCAGTGGGTGACCGATACCATTACTAACCCTTACAACGTTTGTATTAAAAAAGGTGAAGATTGTGTGGCTTTGAGGAGTGCCTATAGTGCTTCTAAGGGCGCTCATAGAATGTTTATGAATAACGAATGTACATTTCAGTAAAAAATTATCTGCTGATTTTTTTATTCAATCACTTTTCAGCATGGTATCTAATCAGGTTATTTTAAGGCAAAAAGAAACTGAATGGTAAATCGCCGTTCAGTTTCTTTTCTTGTTTTTTACCGCTGCTCAATATTATTGATATATTTTTTTAATCCCGGAGTGGAAACGCTATACTATTACATCCCGCAATATCACTCGCTTGCTGTTGGTGCCATCTTTTTGTCCGTACCGTACGCTGCAATTCAGCAAAGATATGATTTGGATTCAAAGATGCCATGCTAGGAGACAGCGTACAGTAAAGTATAGCTAGGGTCTCTTTTTCACTGGAACCGGACAAAATAATGCTTCCAGGCAAAGCCGTCTTTGTCTTAGCAGGTATAATTATTTTGGCTTTGAGAACGTCTTGCCTGTTATCGAGCAGAGTGCCATCGCGTGTGTATACGGCTTCCCAAAGCAGAGATTCTTGAGGCAATAATATTTCTGTTCTTATGTGATCGCCTTCCAGTAACTGCGCCCCAGGTTTTAAAATAGAAACGTTTTGCCCTCTCTGCCAGTAAACAGTGATCTGCCCTGAACCTTTCATCCGTAATCCTGTTTCCTGTTCCCTCTGCACAGAGGGATAATTGATATAAAAAAGCAAACTTGCGGCCAGTAAAATTCCGCCAAGAGCCGTCCACTGATGATAGGGAACCCGCGTTTTTTTTATGGGCGGTAATTTTAACGGGGGCAAAGAAAATTTTTCAGCACGTTCTAGCTCATCGCGTGCCTCCTCTGACAACTGACCCTGGGTTCCCGTCAAGATTTCTTTGTGCAAAGACAGTAGGGAACGCCTATCCAAATTGTTACCACTATTCATGCCCAGATCTCCTTTTGTGCTCTCAGTATTTCTAGGGAATGGGCCAAAGACCGAACGACAGTTTTGCGGGATACTCCCATAATATCGGCTATTTCTTCTAACGTTAAACCATCGGCTTCTTTGTAAACAAGAATTTGTCCATCCCGGGGGCTAAGTTCTTTTAATATCTTTTTGACCAGATCAACGCTGGCGAATCGGCTACTATTATCCTCGCTCATAAGGTCATCAGGCTCGATAGCATCATATTGCTGAGCGCGATATGATCCTGAACGAAGGTAATCTACACTTAAATTATGACAGGATGTATAAACCCATTTATAGGCAGAAAGCTCGGTGTCAAAATTCATTTGAGCACTCCACAATTTGGTAAAGACCGTTTGCACAATTTCTTCCGCTACAGTCTTTTTTTTGACTATATAATAGGTTTTGCTGAGGGCCAGTTTCCCTGTTTTACGGTAAAGTAAGGTAACATTGTGCTCAACTGTGCAATCAAACATATTTCACCAAAACCCTATTCAGGTGTATAAATGCCGCCGGTATTTAAGCTGCGATACTCTAAGCCATTCCCACGGTCGAGACTCGTCGTGCCGCCCCAAATAATCATCTTTTCTCCGGTCCAAACGGCAGAATGCTCGAATCGCGGATGCGGAGAATATGAATTTGCTGCGATTGGCTCCCAAGTATCGGTAACAGGATCATAAAGACCGCCATCGCCTAAAGCGATGAATTTTCCTGAGTCGTTATCAATCGTATAACCACCCCAAATCATCATTTTTGCGCCTGTCCAAACAGCCGAGTGCTTTGCTCGCGGACTGGGTGCATTGAGATTGGATATTGTTTTCCATATGCCAGTTGCTTCGTTATAAATCCGTCCGTCATGATAAACTTCGTTATCATGTGTCCCGCCCCAAATTATAGCGCTTGATCCTGTGGACACCATGGTGAAATTCTCTCTTAGAGAGGGACTATTTTCAGTGGCGATGGTTTGCCATGTATCAGCATTGAGGTCATAAACTGCGCCTGCTGTTTTTTCTTGTGAATCCGCAAACAGCGTATCTTCGACTCCCCAAATAAGGACTTTTTCGTCAAGCAAGGTTACCGATGCTTGCTTGAGTTTCGGGGCATCTGTCGCTGATATCCGGGACCAAACATCGGCTGCGGGATCATAAAAACTGCCGCCATTAGAAACCACGTCCCAGAGAAACATTTTATGGCCCGTCCAAAGGGCATTTTGGGTGGCATCATTCTTAGGGGCTTCTATTTCCGATATCGGCGACCATGTGTCCTGTTCCATATCGTACCGGCCTCCTACAGTGCTATTGCCCCAAACAATTACTTCTGCGCCCGTCCAGACAATGTCCTGGTCCTTCCATGCTGGTTGTTGCTCCTGAGCGATAGACTCCCAGGAATTTGTACTGGGATCAAAGACAACTTTGTCGATTACGTCATCTTGCCATGATAAGTATCTGCGATTTCCGCCCCAACGAAAAAGTTTTCCTTGTGCCCAGAGGGCTTTTGAGGCCGACGTTCTGAGGGGTGCATTGGTTAAAGATGTGGCGACCCAGCCACTTCCTGTAGGCATTAAGGCATCATCCTCTCTGGGTGCTGATAAGGAAAAATCAGCAACCCAAATATGTCCTGAGACATCGGATGTGTTGGGGGCTTCTAAACAGTCTTCAGCGTTAAAGGCAATATTGCGTTCATGCCCTGCATTAATATTATCTTCTGCCTCAATGACGCTGCCACTTCGCAGGCGACAAACGACCTCGTGGTCGGCTACATCTCGAAATTCACCCGGCCCATAAGCTCTTCCGCGACCTTGAAAAACCCTAAAGCCATCATAGGGAATGACAAGCTTCTCAATCTGGCAACGAAAATAACCAAAGGAAGTAGAACACTCTCCGTCTTTGTAGCCCTTATACGCGAGTTCACCGGACGAACACCCACAAAAGCCCAAAAAAAATATTATGATCAAGATTTTCACAAAATCTCCCTTAAAATAAAAAATAGTCCAGGGTTACCTGAGCAATATTGGCTTTTAAAGTCTTTTTCCCATCAAAACCGTCATTAACTAAGATGCGCGTCTGACGCCACATCAGACCGAGATTAAAAGGGCTGTCAAATAGCTTTAGATTGACTCCAGCGCCCACATCATAAACAGGCATTGTGGCTTTAAAAGTTCTCGCCGATCCCAAGGTATAGCTTCCGCCCCACTCCTGTGATTGTTGCGCTTGCCCCCCCCCAATACCAAGGAGCCAGGAGTCGCCAATTGCGGGGAAAAAACCTGTCTTTTCAAAAAATATCCATCCCATCACTTTGTATTCTTTGACCTTAGCGCTACCTTGAAAGTTAAACTCATCAGGTATGCTATGGAGCCGACTGGAGTGATAGCTCCCTTCTGCTCCTAAGCGCAAAAATGTCCCCGACCAGAATAACTCTGGGCGATAATAGAAACCAAGGCCTGCAACCTGTGCTTTTTTCTCGCGGTCTATGTATCCAGGATGTGAGCCATAAAATGCTTGTAAGAACCATTTTCTAAGCAGCTGACCTTTGGGCGTTTTTTCAGCCAAGGTCATCTCTCTCCAAACCAAATTTTGAGATGCCAGTAGATTTTGACTTTTCTTGCCTAAAAGAATTTGTCCTTCGCCGATGCGGTTTTGATCCTGAATTTTTACATCATAATTGCCGACTGGCATGCTGACTATCGTGGAAATACCCTTTTTTTTGGGATACCGAAAAATACGCAGTCCGCGATCAGAAGCAAAGGTAATCATCCCGGCTAAGTTTTTATCTAATTTAAGATTAGTGCTGATCTTTTGCGGAAAGGACATGATCACATTGCCCTGCCCGCGCAAATCTGCGACAATTTCGGGTTTTTGCTGGCCTTGGCTAGGGAAAACTAAAGCTTGGAGCTTAGATTGGCGGTAGACATAGGCATAAATTTCATCAATTGAAACGAGACCATCTCGGTTATTATCGGCTCTGCCATAAAGCCCTTCTACCAGATAATGACTGAAAACGCTCCCCATAATGTCGTCGCTTTCAAAGGCCGCTTCTGTTTCTGTGCTGGCGGTCAAAAAAATTGTACCGCTCGGCTCATCATGCATAATCTTCGGGATTTCAAAGCCCTTTGATGAGCGGCTAATGCCTTTGCGTGCTATAGCTCCGGCAAAACAACTATCGAGAAGAGCGACTTTGGTCTTTACTTGAACAAGTTTAAGCAGTTTATGAAGGTGGGCTTTACTGATCATGCCATCCTTTAAATGTAGACCTAAGCTATCGGCATGGCCGGAAAAATAAAATATAAATTTACTGACGCCTTGAGAGGCATTGATTTGCCGAATGAAGGCGGTTACTTTTTCATCAAAATCTTTTAGCGATATATCGACCAGGATTTTTATGGCATTAGTTTTAATTGCTCCTGCTGATTCCATGGTTTTTGCGAACCTTAGGGCATCTTTTACGGCGTATTTGAGCGGTGACAATTTAGGATCATAGGATGTGTTAGATCCAACCACAAGTACAGCCGTAGTGCTCTCAGTCTCAGAAAATACCTTACTGCTGATGAAAACGAGAAAGAAAATAATGATCCAGGTACCTAAATGATTTCTTGTCATAAATAGACCTATCAAAAACTCAGGTTATGATGTTTTTTAGTAACGATTCAAAAAGCAGCGGTCTGCCGCGTTGCTACCCGTGCTTCGCTGCTCATTTGCCTAACGTAAACTGCGCTGCGGTGCTCAGTGACGCCTAGCGTCCCAGCGCTTTTTGAGCAGTTACCTTTTTCAGGGAGCCCAAAAACTTTGGCTATTATTGATTTAAAATTAGTCTTATTTGATTTTAGCTGGTTATTACCAAAAGCACAGCCAAAAAAAACAGCCACGGATGTCATGGCTGCTTTTTAAAATGAGGGTTATTTTCCTTTGCTGCGTATTTTTGAGCGAAATATTTGCGTGTTATGCGTGTTTATATGTGAATGAATCCCATCTCCACCAGTTCCGCTTCCCGCACCCCCAGCAAAAGTATAGCCACTCATAAATCTGCGGGGTTCGCTAAATATAGAAGTTGTTTCCTGTTCTTTAATGAGGCGATCAAATCCTTCTGCCGTACCACTACCGCCGCCACCGCCAATAGTGAGAGAGGAATGATATGTTCCGTAACGAATCTCGTGGTCTACTCCATATTTGTTCTGGAGCGTCGCATAGGCATCATTATAATTTTTAACTGAAAACGAATAGCTTACTATGCAGAGAATTCCTTGGGGGGCTGTTTGCTGAAGCACAGCTGTACTCTCTCCAAGAATAATGACGTCATCACCATCTAAAAAGCTCTTATCTTCAACAAATAGATAGGCCTTGCTCCGTGCGCCTGAACAGTCGTCATGTTCAAAATCTACGTAGGTGTCGGTAACAATAACGACATCATTTTCATCAAGAAGGGTATTGATCTCTGACGCCAACTTAAAAAAAGATCCCGTTCTTCCTCCGTCAAGCGTAGAGGCTTTAGACTTTTCATCGTGATTTTGTCCGCAGGCTAAAAGAGTACTTAGAGTCGCCAAGGTGATCATTAAATTTTTCATCGTTTCTTTCCTTTAAGTGAGGGGGTGGTCTTAGTTTGTTTCCATATCGATTGTGCTTACATGGCATAGACGACCGAGGACGCCAAATAAGGTCATTTTTTTTATTAAAAATTAAAAAACAATAATTACATGGCATTATTGGTTGAGGAAGGTGGGCTGAGCCATTTTATCGAATTTCAAGGGAAAGTTTTTTTTAAGTAATGATATCAGGGAAGTGTAGATTATCTTTGGGTTTAGTTTTAGGGGCTAAGGTGGCTACCTATGATTTTATTGCGAAATAAATTTTAAGCGGCAAGCAAAAAAGTTACTGTTGGATTGAAGCTGAATTATCAAGAGTACTGGTTAAGGGCGCACTAATAAATAATAGCTACACCCCTTTTTTTGCATCTTTCCTTTAAAAAGCCCATCCTAATGATAAAGCCGGTTCAAACGAAGTCATAAAGCGGCGGCGCAGATCATTGCTTTCCCGTGTCGTTAATGGCGCGACTGTTGGGTCCTCTTGTTTAGTATCTTTTATGCCACTTTGAAAGTGCCGAATTCCGATATACCCACCGACAATAAAGGGCACGGACTCGCCAACATAACGGTAGCCTAAACGCAAATGGCCCGTCATACCACTAAGGCGGGCTTCATGGTACACCGTAGACTGCTCATCTAAATAAGCTGCTAAAATATCGCTGTCGCCGTCTTCGATACCTTTACGCCAGCGAACATCTGACTGTCGGTACCCCACCCCCATTGTCCAAAAAAGTCCAGACATCCGCATGGGGTTACTATACCTTGAAAAAAGTAAGCGCCATTGGTGCTCTCTGGTGAGAAGCGTAGCGGTTGGCATCGCATCAATTTCTTCTTTGTCCAGAAGTTCCGTTTCTCTTCTAAAACTACCCTCAACAGATATCACCCCCAGTCCCCTGAGGTTGACCTCTAGGGAAGCGGTGCTTTCTGGTGCGATTATTGGAATCGTAAGGGCAAAGTCGTTGCCCCCCCCGCCACTGCGGGAAAATGAGCCCATTTGACCGTATGAAATTTCAGAAACACATAACATCGGGGCTAAAGAAAAAAGTAGCGTTCTCAGGGCAAATTTTTTGGGTATTTTCATAGATAGCTTTTCCTCGGTAAAAAATAAGGTATTTGTGCCGCAACTTAATGATACGAGCTTTCCTTGGTTGGGGTGTAGCGGCAAAAAATTCCCAGCTTTAGGATTTTTGGTGATAAAAGATATAAAGGAAGATTAATGCAATTATTTTTAGTATAATTTTTTCAAACAATTTTTTTAAATGAGATACGCTATGGAGTTTGGATTACAGAAAGATTGGAAAATTGGTTGGATTAATTCTCCCAAGGGCGACGGTAAAATACGTTACGCCATTTATTCCCGCCAAGCTAAGCCCGATGCCTATATTCTTTTTCTAAATGGGCGGACGGAGTGGATAGAAAAGTATAGCTATGTTGCAGAAGATTTAGGGATACCTGAAAACTGGGGTTTTATAAGTGTTGATCATCGTGGACAAGGGTTTTCCGTAGGCCTAAAGGGGCATGTTGAGACGTATGATGATTTTGCTCTTGATTTAAAAGCCCTAACGATGGCGATTTGCAAGGATACCCCCTATTTCACATTGACACATTCGATGGGCGGACTCATAAACCTCTATGCCATGGTTAAAGGCTGCATTAAACCTAGGTTTAGCATTATGTGCGCGCCGCTTCTCGCTATGCCTAACAAGCCTTTTCCGGCTGTGGTGAGCAAGGCACTCTCAGGAATGCTTACCAACCTAGGGCTCGGCCAAGTATCAACTGGTCTTGGGCGGTTTGATACCGTTGATTTTGAAAAAAATGTATTAACTCACTCGCGGCAGCGTTTCGAGCGCCTTATAAAAAGCCCGTGTCCGGTTCTTAGCCCAACATTCGCCTGGGTTTCTGCTAGTTTTGCTGCAGTCTCTACGATTTATGAACCGGCAAATTTGCGTCAGCTTAATATACCTATAAAAATTATTCAAGGGACCCAGGAAGCGGTAGTTCCTATCGGAGCTGCTGAAGAGTGGCAAATTGCCTTAACACAAAACTCTGAAAATGATGCAGAGCTTGTTCTTATTGAGGGAGGCAGGCATGAACTCTTGTCTGAGGAGCCAGCGATTTATAAAAAAGCCTTAGATGAGATTAACGACTTTATAAATCTGCATAAAGACCTATTGTCTTAGGTCTCATCCGAGTTTTAGCATCGCATTCCTAAATGGGAGCTGTAGGTGACAGCGCAATTTTAGGAAATTTTTCCTGCACATACTTTAAACGCCAGGCTTCGTCAACAAGAACAACGGTATGTCCATCTTTATCCTTGCAGAGTTGTTCTCGGCAGTTATCTTCAAATGACTCCAGCAAGTTTTTGTCTTCAAAACTCACCCATCGCGAAAGCGTGTAAGGCAGAATGACAAAATCCATAGCCAGGTTGTATTCTTTTTCAATGCGAAATTTGACCACATCAAACTGAAGTATGCCGACGGCACCCAAAAATTTGTCCGAAGAATGAAATGGGAATAGTAGCTGCAATACTCCTTCTTCAGAAAGCTCAGTAAGGGCTTTATTAAGCTGTTTTGACTTGAGGGGGTCTCTTAAGATAACGCGCGCAAAATTTTCTGGTGCAAACACAGGAATGCCAGTGAAATGAAGTTTTTCGCCTTCTGTAAAACTATCGCCAATTAAAAATTTTCCCGGATCATGCACGCCGACAATATCCCCGGCTACAGCTGTATCAACTAAACTGCGGTCCTGGGCCAAAAACTGCGTAGGGCGACCGAGGCGGAATTCGCGCTCAAGCCGCGAATGAAATACCTTCATGCCTCTTTCAAATTTGCCCGAACAAATCCTTAAAAAAGCAACGCGATCGCGATGATTTGGGTCCATGTTTGCTTGGATTTTAAAAATAAAACCTGAGAATTTTTCCTCGTGGGGGTCAACTACTCGGGTTTTGGTCGGCCTTGAACCTGGACTAGGTGCCAAAGAAATTAAGGTATTGAGGAGCGTTTCAATGCCAAAATTATTTAAGGCGCTGCCAAAAAAAACCGGCGCGAGATTGCCTTTTAAAAAAGATTCTCTCGAAAAATCAGCTCCAGCTCCATCGAGCATAGCGATTTCATCTACGAGAGCTGAAATTAACTCTGGTGGACAAAATTCATTGAGGTTGGGGTCACCTAAATCCAGCTTGGCAACAGGAACTTGGCGCGATTGATCGCTTCCGGGAGTAAATGCCGATAAGTTTTTTTCTAGGCGGTTATAAACGCCCCTGAAATCAGGGCCTTGGCCAAGGGGCCAGGTTATGGGGTAGCATGAGATACCCAGAACGCTTTCAATCTCATCAATGAGCTCTATGGGCTCTTTGCAGGGGCGGTCAAGCTTATTGATAAAAGCAATTATGGGGATTTGCCGCATGCGGCAGATTTCAAATAGCTTTTTTGTTTGTGATTCAATACCTTTTGCCGCATCAACCACCATCAGGGCACAGTCAACCGCAGTTAAGGTGCGGTAAGTGTCTTCGGAAAAATCCTTATGACCAGGGGTGTCGATGAGATTGAGTTCATGTTCTTTGTAACTAAAATTCAGCACTGAACTGGTGACAGAAATTCCGCGCTGCCGTTCAATTTCCATCCAGTCTGAGGTCGCAAACTGTCGCCCTCTTTTTGCTTTTACCGTCCCCGCAAGCTGAATGGCTCCACTATACAGCAGGAGTTTTTCTGTTACCGTGGTTTTTCCCGCATCGGGGTGGGAAATTATGGCAAAAGTACGTCTCTTATCTATGTCGCGTGAAAGTTGCGGATTCAATCTCTATTCCTTAAGGCCAAGGATTGGTTGTGTATCAGATAGTCTTATTACATTTTTTCAAAAAATACCTACATAAACCCACACCCAAGAATTTGTTTATAACCACGGTATTTATGTGTTTTGACCTGCGTTGTCAAGGTGTATAGGTAAATATAGCCTATTCTTTCTTCTCCTCAAGGATATCTTTTCGGGTTTTGGCCCTGAACATAAGTCTGATAGGGACTTTGGTAAACCCTAGGTACTGACTGAATTTTTTTTCCATATAATGTATGTACGAGGGTTGAATCTCATCGGCTACATTACATTTAATCACAAAGCTTGGCGGACGGACATCGCTTTGGGTGGCATAATAGAACTTGACTCGTTTATTGTATTTTTTAATGAGCTGCGGAGTATGCTCGCTGACGATCCGCTCCAAAGTTTCGTTGACTTTGTGCGTGGTCGCGCGTTTCGTATACTCAGCATATAGCACTAGAACCAGGTCGATGACGTTGCGGACACGAGTATTCGTCAGACAGGAAATAAAAACAATAGGAACAAAACTTTTATCACCTAATTTGGCGCGTAAATTTTTTTCAAATTGAGCGGCGGTATGCGTGTTTTTATCCGGGACAATGTCCCATTTGTTGACAGCGATGATCGTTGGTTTGAAGCGGTCGAGGGAGAGATTTATTAATCGGTGATCTTGATCAGTTATGCCTTCGATGGGGTCGATGAGCACGACGGTGATATCGGAGCTATCGATGGTCTCTAAGCTTCGGGTGATGCTATAGGTTTCTAGTTTGCTGCTGATCTTAGTTTTTCGCCGAATCCCTGCCGTATCAATTATGGCGATTTCATGATTTTTATACTTAAAATGAAAATCAACGGCATCGCGTGTCGTTCCTGCAATATCGCTTACCAGTGATCTTTCCTCTCCAGCAAGTCGGTTGAGGAGAGATGATTTACCGACGTTAGGTCGCCCAACTAAAGCGAGACGCACATGCTGGGCATCCGTATCAAGTTTGCGGACAAGTGTTTTTTTATTGGGCGCAAGATGAGCATTTATCGTAAACTTGAGTTCTTTTAATCCTCGGTTATAGGCAGCACTCACACAGGTAAGTTCATTTTCATTGAGACCTAAGCTCAAAAATTCCCAGAGGATAGATTTTTTTTCTACACCATCAACTTTATTGAGGAGACAAAAAAATGGTTTGCCACTTTTTTTGATCATACTATACAGAGCTTCATCATGGGGATGTATGCCTTGTTTTCCATCAAACACCAGGATAACGAGGTCGGCTACAAGAATGGCTTTTTCGGTTTGCTGCCAGACTAAATTCTCTTTAAAAGGCTGAAACTTAAAATCCGAAGTTTCAAAGCCGCCAGTATCAATAATTTCAAAGCCCTGAGTTTTTTCTTTATCAAGATAAACCGTGCCATATAATCGGTCGCGGGTAACGCCTGGCTGGTCATCAATTATGGCGCGGCGGGTGCGGGTGAGTTTATTAAAGAGAGTTGATTTACCCACGTTGGGTCTGCCGACGATGGCGACGAGTCCTTTGATCATGTTTTTGTTCCTTGGCCAAGTAAGACAACGCGCGAGGCAAAATCTTCGGGTGTCATTTTGTTGATCTCGCCTGAGGGGATGGTTTTTGCTAAGTCATAAACTTTTTTGGCAGCGAGTTGTGATGCTTTTTTCTTACTGGCCCCTGTAGCCGTACCTAATGTAGCGGTAGCAAAAACGACCGCAATAGAAAACTGTTTTTTATGGTCTTCACCTTCACTATGAATGAGCTCATAGGTCGGTATTGTTTTATAAAATTTTTGTGTGAGCTCTTGGAGCAAGGTTTTATAATCATGGGATAGGTCGTCAACGACCAAAGATTTTAGGTCGTGGGAAAAAATCTTAATGACGAATTTTTCAGCAGCTTTAAATCCCTTATCGATATAAACAGCACCGATCACAGCCTCTAAAGAATCTGCGAGCAAAGAGTTTTTTTTATGTCCCCCACTGGCTTGCTCACTTTTACCGAGCAAAAGTGATTCTCCTAGCGATAGGCGTCTTGCAACTCGGGCTAAACTGGTTTCATTAACGAGTGAAGAGCGGATCACAGATAGTTTTCCTTCTTCGAGCTGATCCTCCAGTTTATAGAGATAGGTACTTATTGATAAACTAAGGACAGCGTCACCTAAAAATTCGAGTCTTTCATTGGACCATATTTTTTTGAGTGCTTTTAGATGTAGATCAAATGTCGCCTTGGCATCACCTTTTTGCCTTTTTTCGCTAAATAGTGACCTATGGGCGAGAGCATGATAAAGGAGTATGGGAGACTTAAATTGGTAGCCAATGTTTTTTTCACACTGAAGTCTTCTTTCCTCAATGTTTCTATATTTTTGGTTAAGTAGGCTCAAAAACAGAGCCGGGCCAGTTTTAACCGTATTTCTCATCCGCATCTGACTAACTGCCGCTAGGTCTTCTTTTATGTCAATTTCAGTTTTTTTCTTAGTCATTCCTACCCTTTTCTTGTGGATACGGCGAAGCAGAAAATATTCTTCTTCAATTGTGTTTCTTAGGGTGGGGATATTGAAAAGTAATTCTTTAAGGACTAATAGATCACTATCATGATAAATTTTCTCAAAAAAAAATTAGCCGTTTTCTCAAAAAAATTTTAAAAATGGCAAATCCGTCATGTCCGCTTTGTGCAGCAAAAAACTTCCTCGCCGTAGAGCCTTAAATCCGAAAGAAAATTATTTTTCCATATACCCAATCCATCACCTAATCGCCTGGTCACGGCAATTTCTGTACTGTAGAATGGGGAAATGAGAATCGCAATAGAAAATATAGGTTATTTTGTCAGAAATTATAAATATTTACGAATATTTCCCCCGGAAAAAAGCTCTAGTGGGCGCGAGTGACTTAACTCCCTAAAATAAGGCCGAAATTATATGGGCGAAGCGTGGTGGTTGGAAAAAGCTTCTGATGTTCTCCTCAAAGTCTGGATGCAGCCGGGGGCTAAAAAATCCATGATTGTAGGTGTTTATGGAAATATGCTCAAAATCAAGATTATGGCACCTCCCGTGGACGGCAAGGCTAACGCCGCTTTGCTTCAGTTCTTAGCGGAGCATTTTGGCGTTAAGGTCAGTAGTCTCTCAATAGAATCCGGGACGCTCAGCCGCAAAAAAGTCGTTCGTTTTCATACGCCCGATTTGGCTTCATTAAAGAAAAAGTTTTTAACGCAGTATTAAAAAATATTTCAAAAAAATCGAAGTGAGTTTTGTGAGCAGTAAACAACTGAGATCCCTAGAGTCTAGCGCTCTGGAGGTGTTTCTATAACCTGAATTTGATCCGCACAAGCCCATAATCATTCAATAAAATAAACAGTTTACTTGTTGTTTTATGAAAATTATTGGAAAATAAATAAAGACACTCATAAAAACTAAACACACATGAACACCCTAACCAACCTGGGGATGTTTCATTCCGTGGAGGCAAGAATATATGCTGAGCCGTCGGGGTTTTTTGAAAGGCTCTATCAGCACCGGAGTGCTGCTATCGCCAATGCTCAAAACATTAGCGGGGGAGGAGCGACGTCTCCTTGATTATTTTGACTGTGGTGTTGCTTCTGGGGAACCGACCCCTGAAGGTGTTATTATTTGGACGCGGGTGCCTCAATATGCTCGCGGTGTTTCCGGGACAGAAGTCTTTTATGAAGTGGCAACCACCAGTGACTTCAAGCCCTTTTCCTTGGTGAGTCGAGGAAGTGTCATTACCACCGAACGCTGGGATCATACGGTCAACATTAAATTAGGAGGGCTTAGGCCCTATACTTATTATTATTACCGTTTCTATACGACCACAGGGTATACAAGCGAAATTGGGCGAACGAAAACAGCTCCAGAGCCCGATCAGGATATCAAAGTAAAATTCGCCACCCTATCGTGCCAGGACTATATTGCCGGATTTTATACCGTCTATCAAAACCTGATCAACGAGGACCTCGATTTTTGCGTCCATCTAGGTGATTTTATTTACGAGGGTATTACTTCCAGCAAATTATTTCATCCAGCACGTATAGATATTATTGGTGAAGCTTTTTTGCTTGAACAATATCGCGCTAAGTACCGTCTTTATTTGTCAGATCCAATGCTTAGGGAGGCCCGCCGCTTATTTCCTTTTATCCATGTCTGGGATGACCATGAGGTTAAGGACGATTATGCCGGAACAGATTTGCTGATTTTAGATAGGGCGCGCCAAGGTCATCAGGCTTATGCCGAATATTTGCCCATTGATCTTAAAGACCGATTGAGCAATAACCTGAGTCCGCAAATGACCCGATCGTTACGTTTTGGGTCACAGGTTGATATCATAGCAATGGATTTGCGGGCAAATAGAGATATTATGCCCTGCAAAAGTCATATTTTATCAAGAGGCTGTGACGGGATGCTTGACGAGAAACTGAGCACGCTAGGAAAATCCCAAAGGACTTGGGTTAAAGATACTCTTAGCACATCAGGCGC
This sequence comes from Oligoflexia bacterium, assembly GCA_030432875.1. Classification (GTDB taxonomy): domain Bacteria; phylum Bdellovibrionota_B; class Oligoflexia; order Oligoflexales; family JAGOVF01; genus JAUILP01. The sequence goes on from JAUILP010000002.1 coordinate 44,755, forward strand.
CAATTGGAAGTTTTTGCTGTCTTCTGTCATGTTTATGCCCTTTAAAATTTTGCCTGATACCAATCTACTTAAAGTCGTGCACGGTTTTTTCACTTCGGTGGCGATGGCGCACAAAGGCATATATATAAATTTTGACGCTTGGGATGGCTATCCGGCGGAGCGCTTTGATTTAACACAGCATATCTATAATGAAGGTATCCAAAATGTTGTCGTGTGTTCGGGGGATATTCATTCAGCATTTGGGGCATCAATTTATGCTGATCCGGAAGATGTCAAAAGTCCCTTGGTCGCGCATGAAATAACAACGCCCAGCATTACCTCGCGGTCAATGTCTGATGTTGCTCTGGGGATAAATCTTGATAAAATTGGGCTGGATACGCTCTTTATGAAGGCCAATAAACATATGAAGTATGCCTATTTAAAACATCACGGGTATTCACTCTTTGAAGTCACCCAGAATGCGACTATTGTTGATTTGGTCGGAGTGAGTACTACGGCACAAATGTATGCTGATAGGGTTTTACTCAAGAGATCGGTGCTTAGTCCGACGCTTTGAATCAATAGTTTTTAGGCAATGCTATCTAAGTCTATGAAAGTTGTGGTTTTATCTGACCAAGATTTTCGCTTAAGCGCCAGATCAATTCGCCACAGGCTATGTGCCTTCTGTATTTTTCTTCTCGTTTTCATCAATTATTTTAAATATTTATAATCACCTGCCCGGCTTCTTTTTGACGTTCCGTAATTTAGGAATCACAATATGAACCTAGTCTTAAGATTATTAAAGCCATTGATTATTGGTATTGTTCATCTTACCTAGGTTAGGAGGAATCTGATTCTTTTTTATTTAAGTTAAAATGTAGAATGGCCGACCTCCTAATAATGGTCTTAATGGGAACTACCATAAAAAATATGCTAGAAGTTTTATTATTGAGGGGTACTGCCTGTGAGCAAAAAGGTAATAAATATCTTTTTTGGTTTTTTTATATTTTATTTAGCTAATATTAGCTGTTCTGCTGGTGGTAAAGCAAAAAAGGGAGAAGCTTCTGAGACGGGAGCTACGGATACAAATGTTGTTGTCGTGAGTCAACCAGAGGTAGTTCAGACTAGCTCTGGGAATTCCCCCACTGAGGAAAATTCAAGTACCGTCGTCTCAACGACAAATTTACCCACTGTAGCTATTACGAATCCAGCGGTCGGCAGTTATGTCAATGCCGCTACTTCTACTAGCATTAACGTCAATGGCTACTGTTCTGAAAACGGCCTCAACGTTACGATTTCAGGAACTGGGACGGCTTCTGTGCTATGCGTTGCAGGAGCCTTCTCCTTAGTAATGGATTATGGCGCAGCGGCACCAGGGTCCATTTCAATTTTAGCGGATCATGCAGACGCCGAAGGTAACAACGCTATTCAGGCTTCGCGCAGCGTCATTAAAGATGTTGCTGCTCCTATAGTAAACGTCGGTAGTGATTTAACTACAAATGGAGAAGCAACATTAAATGCTACAGCTTCTGATGCATCTGGCTTGAGCTATGCCTGGACTAAAATAAGCGGACCCGGTTCTGTTACCTTTGGAGCTAATAGCTCTAAAGATACTACAGTAACGGCAGCAACAGAGGGTAGCTATGTTTTGCGCCTGACGGTCACGGATACCGCGGGCAATAGTGGTTTTGATGAGCTTATCATGGTCAAAGATGGAAAGCCTACGCCAGGGAGTTTTTCTGCATCAACGAATGTTAGCCAGACCGGCTTTACTTTAAATTGGTCTGCGGCATCAGATACAGTTACCTCTGCTTCAGATCTGCAATATTTTGTTTGCTCGGGAGTCGATGCTGCTGCGATTGATACAGTTGCTGAATGCGAGGCGGCAACTATTGAAATGTCATACGCAGCCAATACCCTTATACTAGCCATTACAGGTAAAACACCCTCAATCTCATACTATTATAATGTGGTTGTAATAGACAGCGCAGGCAACAAATCGCTTTATGAGGGTATTACGCAAATGCTCGGCTTTTCGTTGACCTATACCATATCTGGAACTGAAGACGATGCTAATTTAGGTAGCGAAGTTGTTGGCGCTGGCGATCTTGATGGTGATGGCAAAGACGATTTTATCGTTAGCGAACCCTCAGCCGCTTCAGGGGGTACGAACCGAGGAAAAGCTTACGTTTATACCGGCGCTACCGGAGGTTTACTTTATACTATTTCTGGAACGGAAGACGGCGCTAAGTTGGGTGACTCAGTGTCGGGAGCAGGTGATGTCAATGGTGATGGTAAAGCTGATTTTATCATTGGTGAATCCTCTGCTGCTGCTGGGGGTACCTCCAGAGGAAAGGCTTATGTTTACAGCGGTGCGACTGGCACTGTACTTTATACCATATCTGGAACGGAAGATGGCGCTAAGTTGGGTACCTCAGTGTCGGGAACAGGTGATGTTAATGGTGATGGTAAAGCTGATTTTATCATAGGTGAATCTGCTGCTGCTGCTGGGGGTACCTCCCGAGGAAAGGCTTATGTTTACAGCGGTGCGACCGGCACTGTCCTTTATACCATTTCTGGAACTGAGGATGGTGCAATGTTAGGTGGCTCAGTATCAGGCGCTGGTGATGTCAATGGTGATGGTAAAGCTGATTTTATTTTAGGTGAACCATATGCTACGTCAGGAGGTACCAATCGTGGAAAGGCCTATGTTTACAGTGGTGATACTGGCGGGGTTCTCCACACGATTTCTGGAACTGAAGATAACGCAAGTTTAGGGGCAACTGTTGCTGGGGCGGGTGATGTTAATGGTGACGGTAAGTCTGATTTTATCATTGGTGAACCTGGTGCCGCTGCAGGGGGCACATTCCGAGGAAAGGCTTATGTTTATAGCGGGGCGACCGGAGGGGTGCTGTACACTATATCCGGAACGGAAGACGGCTCTAAGTTAGGTGCTTCAGTATCAGGAGCTGGTGATGTCAATGGTGATGGTAAAGCTGATTTTATTATTAGTGAACATTTATCGGCAGGTGGAGGCACTGCCCGAGGAAAAGCTAATGTTTATGGTGGGGCGGACGGGGAGCTTATATACGCCATATCTGGAAAAGAAGTTTCTGCTTTTTTGGGAGTTTCAGTCGCTGGAGCCGGTGATGTTAATGGTGATGGCAGAGCAGACTTGATAATTGGAGAACACTTTGCAGATGCCGGGGGTACAAATAGAGGCAAGGCTTACGTTTACCTAAGTGATTTTACCACGCTACCAACCGGATCACCCTCTCTTACTTATACTATTCTTGGAACTGAGAATAGCACTAGTTTTGCCCATATAGTTACCGGAGCTGGCGATATCGATGGTGATGGCATGGCTGATTTTATTATTAATGAACCCAATGCTTCGGCTGGAGGCTTTGCCAGGGGAAAGGCTTATGTTTTTAGCGGGGCTACTGGTGGAGTTCTTTACACGATATCTGGAACTGAAGATAGTGCTTCATTAGGTGGGTCTGTTGCTGGTGTTGGTGATGTCGATGGTGATGGCAAAGCTGATTTTATTATTGGTGAATCCAGAGCCGATGCAGGGGGCACTGATCGGGGAAAGGTTTATGTTTACAGTGGTGCAACCGGAGGTGTTCTCTACACGATTTCTGGTGCTGAAAACAACGCTAAGTTTGGGACCTCAGTCGCTGGAGCAGGTGACGTCAATGGTGATGGCAAGGCAGATTTTATAGTCGGTGAGCCTTATGCGGCTTCCGGGGGAACTAATCGAGGAAAGGCTTATGTATACAGTGGGGCGACCGGAGGAGTTCTTTACACCATATCTGGAACAGAAAACTCAGCTCTTCTAGGATTTCCTGTCTCTGGGGCAGGTGATGTGGATGGTGATGGCAAAGCTGACTTTATTATTGGTCAGATGCGTGCTGCAGCTGGAGGTTACTGGTGGGGAAAGGCTTTTGTTTACAGTGGGGCTACTGGACTGGTGCTCTATACTATATCTGGTACTGAAGACAGTGCTCAATTAGGTTCCACGCTTGCAGGCGTTGGTGATGTCAATGGTGACGGCAGAGCTGATTTTATCATTGGTGAACAATTAGCTGATGCAGGAGGCGCTAGTGGTGCCAATCGAGGAAAGGCTTATGTTTACAGTGGTGCAACCGGAGGCGTTCTTTACACAATAGTTGGAACAGAAGATTCGGCCTCCTTAGGTTGTTCAGTCAATGGGGCTGGTGACGTCAATGGTGATGGCAAGGCTGATTTTATTATTGGCCAAAAACAGGCAGATGCAGGAGGGGGCGGTGGAGCAGATCGGGGGATGGCTTATGTTTATAGTGGGGCAACCGGAGAAATTCTCCACACAATATCTGGAACTGAGGACGGGGCTTGGTTCGGCAATTCAGTCGCAGGGACAGGGGACGTCAATGGTGATGGCAAAGCTGACTTTATAATCGGTGAAACCCGTGCAGCTGCTGGAGGCACACAGCGGGGAAAAGCTTATGTTTATTTATCGCCGAATAATTAAATCTATATGCTGATATATAATAATCAGGCATACGGAGCCCAATTGTGTGTGCTTGATTTTCACCAATGTTTTTAGAAAATTTAGGCGAAACTACCGGGCTGTAAAAGACAAATTAGGACAAGTCGCTGGCCCATTTTCATAATACTTATTTTTGCTGAGTTCATCTGCTAGCACCTCAACAAACATATTGGTATCAGCTCCTGTGCCTTCAATAGCGTGGAAACCCATCATGCTATTAAAAAAAGCACGAAGATATTCCGTTTTAAAATTACGCCCTATCTTTTGCACATTAGCGACATCAATGTCAGCTGATTGATCTGCTAAATTGGCCGTAATATTGTCAGACAAAAGCAACCCAGCTTCTAAAGATGCTAAGTTAAACAGAATGTTAGTCATAAGAAACAATTTTGCTTTGTCGAGAACTGGTAACATGTCGGTCCAAATAAATTCAGACAACGCCTGTTTTAGTGGGAAATAAGTTGCCGTTGCTGGCAAACCTACGACAAGTTTATGCAAGGCCAAAATCGATGGCCCTGTCGCTGCGATTGAGGCCAAAGTAGCCCCCAAAGCAACGGTAATGTTTACATCTTGATAGTTATATTGTGTTTGTGCGAGTACATATTCTAATTTCCAATTTATGATTGGTTTTGGCGTTAGGGTGTGCATTTCCGCAGAGCTCAATCTCTTTAAAAAATGGCTCACTATATCTGTAAGTCCATCAAGAGCAGGATCGTTCATACTGTCAAGGGCATTTAAATTTGCTTGAATGGCCTCAGGGGACCCAATGAAGGGAAGTGAGGCAAAAAAACTAGTTGGTACATCAATACGGTAAAAACACGCACGATTAGAAGAAATCGGCTTCATATAGACCAGCGATTTGATGCCATCGCTTAGCAGAGCTTTGTGAGAGTCTTGATTAGGGGGCGTGCTGCACGACCAGTAGAGCATGGAAGAAATAACAAACAGCACAAGGAACTTTTTTTTATTTTTCATGATAAACCCCCTTTAATTAAATATTATAAAATATTGCCAAGATACATCCCGCAAGCCCTGATGCTTATCAGATAGGGGAAATCGCCAACATCTGCTGTTTCCGCATGCCACGCGGCACTCATCATCCCCTGCTAAACGCCTTAAAAGTAAAGCTGGTCAAAAACTTCGGTTCCTATGTATCACTAAATTCGGGTTTTAAAAAGAGAATAATTTATTAAGGTGCCTCCTGATAACTATCCCCGCTAAACCCATATTCTTGGCATTTTCCCTTCGGGTTATCTAAAAAATCTTGTGGAATAGTGTGCCCTACTTCATCAATAAAGTTTTTCCATGGTAAGCTTTCTAGGTCACCTTGGACGACATTAATGCCCAGGCACATAACATACCAAGAATAAGAGGGAAATTCTGATACGGATTCGATAAGCATTGGTAGAGTGCTAGCATCCCCATAGTTGAAAATGAGGTCGAGATAATTCCAGTATTCAAAATAAGACTTCAAACGCCCACCATTAGCGTTTATGGCAGTCTGCAATTCGAGGTTGACCTCATGGATAAGCCCGGTGTCCGAATCTTCATTCAGTTTTTTAGAAAATTCATGGGCTGAATAGATTGCAATAGATTTATCGATAAAATAGCGTGATTTTCGTGGATATTGTTAAACCCACGAACCAAAATGTGTAAGCTTTTGTTGCTCCTAAATATTAAGCACTTATCTTTTTAGCGTTTTGGCGGATGAGCTAAGCATAATATATCCTAAGTTCTACGCTTCATTTTCCAGAAGAAGTTTAGATGCCAAGATGAAAGTTTTCTTGACGCATAAAATGACTTTTATCACACAACAATGTGGGGGTGGTATTATTAATCATCATTAGGTGATTTCTCTGAAATCATACGAGAGATCTTTGCTGTAATTTTCACTATAAGTCCATAAAAATACATAATAAAAAATGAAATTAGTCTGAGCACGCGTGCTTTTCTCTCAACAGTTTTTATATGCATGAAAATATCTAAAAAATTGCTTTTTTATCGTTAATTTGATAAGCACGGTTTCAGTTGCCGCCACTTAGTTGATTATTTAAATACAGAAGGGCTTGCAACTTAGCTACCTAAACAAAAAAACCAACAGCAGAACAACTAAGAAAAATGAATTATTTATTTGGCGTGGCCAATCGCCCATTTTCTGATGAGAATAGTGCAGTGATTAAGGAAAGCTAATGACTCGGTGTTTTTTGCGTATATTGTTTTTTGTGATTTATTTTTCCTTACTGCGTTGTAGTTCAGGAAAAAATGATGGTATACGGGCGGCACCACCACCAAATACTCTTACAAAGTTTTATAGTTTTACTTCAGCGACCTGTAGTACCGGCGAGCATGTATTTTCTGGGAACAATGAATCGCTCATCCTTCGGGATTTTTGCGGCGCATTGAAAGATGATGCGCTTAATCAATTCTGTGCTTCCGATGAACGCGCAAACCTATATACGCAAAACCAATGTGACCTTATTTCTGATTGGGTATTTATTGAAAAAGGAGATAAAAACCAAGGGGCACAGAAAAGCTTTGAATCAAGCACAAGGCCTAATCCAATTTTTGCCTTTGATGAGATTACGCCCACAGTGCATTCATTAAGTAGTCTTAAGCTCAGACTACAGTTTCTATGGGCGACACAAACCAAAAATTTTATAAGCCGTATCGCCAAAGATTGGCAGTCGGAAAGCGAATCGATTTTGCGAGATTTTTTGCAGTGCGGCTTTGATTATTTTGGTCCAAATTGTCTTGAAGGGCAGAAAAAAACTCTTCTTTACGAAGGCACCTTTACAAATTCAGGTGTGGGCTACGCGTTTTTTACGTTCAGCTATAGTGAATCGCCCCAAATATTTAGTCTCTTATTCCCCTTAGACGAAAATAATCAGGTTTTAGCAGAAAGGAGTAAGGGATACATATTTGGAGTGGCTAATAAAGACCGTGTTCATGATGCTCAGTTTATATTTGGTAAAAATTCTTCCATACCCCTCGGAGAAGTGTCTTTTAGAAAATTAACGCCGCAAAATTATCATGAGTTTGTCGCCACCGTTCATGATAGCCGCAGTCAAATACGACTCGCTTTTTATGAAGATGAACTGACTCATTTTTTAAATGAACATGGTGGTAAAGGGGAGAAATTGAAAGCTGATGAAATCGCCTTAAGATTAGCTGGCTACGGCATCAATGAAGAACTCCTTGATGAACGGGAGGACCATAATGCGCTATTTTTGTATTTCAAATATTTTTATGAACACTCTTCTACCGGTGATTATCGCAAATTTTTAGAAATTTCGCGCCACTCTTCTCTCAAAAAAATGGTCCTGCACGCCCAACTTGCAACGATTCGACTTGGTTTGCTCAATGCTGAGGATGTGCCAGCGCTCATAAAAGCACTGGGGCAAGATGATCAAGAACTCATACGCATTGCCTTTTGGTCGATAGAGTCTTTAACATTCATACCTTCTCCCCTTAAGGTGGCTTTAGCACGCCTACTCGGAGATGAGAGGGAGTATATTCAAATAAAAGCTGCGGACATTCTTATAAAATTTGCTTTAGATGCCCCTTCAGTTGTTAAGGTTTCAGAAGTCATCTCAAGAAAAAGTAAAACGCCCCCTATTTACTTAAGAGCCTTAGACGTCTTGTCTTCGAGTTCTCTTCCTGAGGTAAACCGAAATATTGTTTCTATTATTGACCATCGAGATGCGGATCTAAGACGGGCTTTGGGCTTATTTCTCCAGGAGCGAATGCCTCTTGAAGACACATTACTTCCAGATCTCGGGCAGCTTGTGGAAAGCCCTTATCCAGACAATCGCATTGTTGGCCTCACATTGATCAATTCCCTACCCTCAGAAGAAGCAACATTAGTGCTTGTGCAAAAGTTCCTAAAAATTGATGCAACTCTGCATGACTATTTGATTAAAATTTTGCTATCCCGCAACAACTACTCCGACATGCATGTAAATGATTTGGCGAAACTTCAACCGAGAAAGGAAGCGGACTTGAGCTTTACCGGTCTAGAGCTGATGCTACGCATTAAATCTCCTTTAGCGGCCAATGCTATAATCGATACTCATGACGGTTGGCTGACTAATATGAATGATAAAAAGGATTCTGATCTCATCGATTATACCCTTGAGCGTCTATATGCTTTTACGTTTTCGCCTATTAACGCTTTTAATTTGGGAAGTTTTAAGCACGAACCTTACCGGAAGTTTAATGCGATGATTAACTTTCTCATTTCAATAGATGGTGATAATGATGAAGTGAGCAGTGTACTTATTGATTTTATTGTTGGTGCGGACGATGTGCAGCGCGAGAAAATTTATCGCCACCTAGAATCGCGGATTTTAGGCGGTGACTGTTTACTTAAGCTGGTGGAAAGGTTTCTAAAAGGTAAACCAGCGCCCAAAAGCCCAAAGCAGCAAATAAATTTTGAAAAAACTATTGAATTTATTAATGAACGAGAGCATATCGGTGCTCAATTTGCCCTGGTGGCAGCAATGGGAATGGAAGATCCTACTGTGCGAAGCTGGGCAGTCTCACGTTTAGATGTCACAGAATTAGATGCATCAATCGGCGACAAACTCGCCTATTATTTAACGGGTGAATTGGGCACTAATGACGGTGATATACTAAATCTGAAAGGTCTAAGTCCGTATGGAGAAACCAGGGAAGCTGCGACTAAATATTTAGTGGAAACCCTAAGCCCCGAAGGATTTACAAGGCTCATGGAATACCTTGTCATAGTAGACCAGGACCGCAGTGGTCTAGATATGATACCCCCATCAAAGCGAGATGAGTATGCGGATTTACTGGAGTACTATTTGCGCTCTCTTCATTCTTATGATGATATTTCAGATGCGTTTTTAGAGGAGGTCTACCATGGGCTTAAGCATGGTGACCTGTATGGGCAGCTACTTATGTTAAAATTGTTACCGTTAATTCCTCGCTGTGATGTTTTTGAAAAACTCAAGCTGGCGACGACATTGGTAGGGTTGACGCCCGAGTTTCTTGCCGCTTTGAATGCGACAATTGCAGAGATGGAGACGACCTTGGGGTTCGGTTGTCTAGTGGCGGTGAAGTGACTGTTAAAAAATAGGTGCACTGATTTTGAACGCAAATATAATAAGTTCATGGCCCGAAAAGCGGCATATACATGTCCCGAGCGGGATGAGAAGGATACGTTATGTGAAGCAGGCACGCCATGAACAAGCATACATTTTAGTTGACCACAAAGTTGAGCGTGCCAAAAATGCCACTATTGTTGGAGCCCGTCAATGGACTAGGAAAGGTTGTCGGGATATCGGTTTCAACGTGAAATTGCTGAGCTTCAATGCGCGCACTGTAATTGCCAAGTGGGGTGTCTGATGGTATCACGTATGTACCTGACCAAATGGTCTTGTCAGAATCAAGTCCCTGATAAGTAAGTACAACTTTATCACCGTTGGGCATAATGGCTTGTGCCTGGTTATCAAGCCCGCCTGAGCTGGGATCGCGCCTAAGCATGGATGACTTTGCTGTGATTGTCATGGTATTACCTGCATGATAGCTTCCTTGGTTTGATGCACTACTTAGGGTCCAAGGTTTTATTGCAAAAACGCTATTTGCCGCAGAATAGTGCTGGAGGCAATAAAGAAAGCCATTCTTTCCTATTGTTGCTCTGTCACAATTACCCAGAGCATCATATTTCCACTTTAATGCTCCGTTGGTTTGGTTAATCGCGTAATTTCCATAAAAAATAAGATTGTTAAACGGATCGACTGCAAGGTCGGCTGTCCATGTCGCTCCAGATGTCACTATGGGTCCCCAATTGATGGTTCCATCGCTCGTGTTAATAGCATAAATGTTGCCTGTACTTTGAGTGAAAAATAGAGAGTCATCTGAAGAAAGACCTCCAACACTTTGTCCACCGCCTATTGAAGATCCATTTAGCCATTTTTGTCCAGCATTTGCCGTCATGGAAAAAATACCGTTAGCAGCATAACGTCCTGATACATAAGCAGAATTGTCAGCGGCTACACTCGGCGCATCATTGACAAAATTACTTGTATTCGCGATCCCCTTTAGAGTGGGATCAGAATTTAAGTTGTCTATGAGAAGCCCATCAGGAGTGGTGCGACGAAATCCCGTTTCACCACAGGAAGTCATGTTGCCGTTAGCTGGATTGATGGCAAATGTAGGCGCCATACGCACATTGAGATTGCCGTCCGCAAACTTCCATTTTAAGGTGCCGTCAGAATTGAGGGCATAATTAGTTCCGTAACGTCCAAAAATATACACTGTTCCGTCTATACCGAGAACGACTCCATTGTTATAGTTTTGCGAATCAGAAATATTATAACTCCAAAGCACCGCACCACTGTCTTTTGATACAGCATAAATATTTGAACCATCAAGAAAATAAACGGTACCATTTTCAGAGAGTGCAGGATAGTAAACGTTGGTACCTTTAGGTATCGTCCATCGTAATTCTCCGGTTGACGTGATGGAGTTGAACGCATTTCCACCAAAATATAAATTGCCCTCATTGTCTTGAACTGCAGAGGAATGAGAATCCCCGTATCCCGAGGCAAAGGTCCAGGCAATCGCAGGATATTCTGGTCCCGCCGTTTTACCCCTCGATGTATCTGCATAATCAGCTTTATATTTGGGCCATGGTGATGAGCTGTCAAGCCCATCATTCAGTGGGGTGACTGAAAAATTGCTCGCGAACGGTCCTTCAACAATAGTATTAGAAGCGTTTGAGTGATAAAATATAGCAGCAAAACGACCTACCTTAGATGGGTTTGTTAGTCCGCTAAAAATAAGATATTTAGCGCCAGCAGCTGAATCTAAGCCGGTGCCATCACGGGTCAAGGTAATGGTGTTTTGACTAGCGTCGTATGATAATGTCACGCCACCATCAATTCCTGATTTTTGCTCCAAGGTTAACCCGGCGACATTAACATCACTGGAAAAAGTAAGAAAAATTTTCCCATCACTGGGTAAGGTCATGGTTGACGTGTATCGCACAGTCAAGTTTGTATTTGCAGAAATATTAGAGTTCCAGGGTATGGTGTAGACATTTGAAAACTGATTTTGATAAACAGTATAAAATATTTCTTGTGTGCTTAGATGATTAGTGCTCATTTGGTCATCAGCTGTCAGGATGATTTTGGTAAAGCCGATAGCATTCGATTCTGGTGTTAGCCCCAAGCTACCACCAGTGGCGTCTGAAGCACCGTCATCTGAATAATTTATTACGATGTTTGTATTCTGAATTAGGGTCTCGTTGGAGCTGCTGGCAAACATAAGGATTGCCTGAACATCTTCATCAGTGCCGCCCCCTTCATCAACTTGAAAAGCCAAGGTGACAGGCGTATTAATAAGCCCGTGAATACTTTCTGCTACAATAACGGGAGCATCATTAAAAGTTACTGACAAAGACTTTGATGCCTGTGCAGCAAAATTACCGGCGTCGTCGTTAAGATCGGCGTAAAGCCAAATATTTCCTTCGGCTACATTGCTAAGATCAAAAGGTGCAGAAAAAATTCCAGATATACACTGAATATTGCCAGTTATCGCACCTGAAATCGCAACGTAAAGTCCTTCATCTGAGCACGTTCCGCTTATAACGAAGGCTGATTTATTAGCATCATTTACCTGAGTTCCTGTAGAAGATAGGCTAATTATTGGTTGCGTAACATCTTTGATCAGAACTTTTGTAGCTCTAGCGGCGACATTGCCAGCATCGTCGGTCATGTCTGCATTTATGGTCACATTACCATCCACAACATCGCTGTAATCTAGGTCTAAAGAAAAGTTTCTATCCATGCATTTTGCTGCTCCAGAAACTTCACCTGAAACTATTACAGTGCCATTATTTTCAGAGCACGTTCCGTTTACAGTAAAGGCGGTTTGATTAGCTTGGTTTATATAATTTAGGAGAGATGGAGAAAGGGTTACGCTTGGTGCTAGGGTATCCTTTATTACAGTTAGAAAAATTTGATCTGCGGAATTCTTAGCATCGTCTTTTAAATCGGCAACAATAATTACCTCGCCATCGGAGATATTTGCATAATTAAGCGAGACACTAAAAATATTATCTTTACACTCAGCAGACCCTGAAAGTACTCCTGAAATCTCAATTGTTTTATTTTCTTCCGAGCAGGTACCGCTCACAAAAAACTGAGATACATTGCTGTTATTCATTGAAATAGGGGTGTTTGACAGATCGACTTTGGGAAGAATAGTGTCCTTGATTACAGTTTTGGTTGCTTGAATAGCGTTGTTAGTGTTGGTATTTTTCAATGCAGCGATTATTTGAACTTCTCCATCAGGAACATCCTCATAATTTACTAAACTTGAAAAAGCCTCATTTAAACACTGAGTCTCTGCGGTAGCAGCTCCAGAAAGGCTTATTAACACTCCTTCTGGCGTGCATGCTCCAGATATGTGGAAGCTCTCCTTGTTGCCCAGGTTTATGTAAGCTTCAGTTGTAGATAGGTCAATGGTAGGAGGTCCCCCGCTACCTATATGAGAGGCTTTGTCTCTTTTGTTGGTTTCCGATGAAGGGTGCAGAATATTGTTTACATTGTCACAATTGCACAAAAAAATGGAGTATACCCCGATTTGCCCTAATAAAGATAGGAGATAGGATAGCCGGAAAGTTAATAGTCTTTTCAAGGAATATTCCCCTCAAACTTGTTTATATAGGAGTCGGAGGTATTCACTAAAAACTTTAATAAGTGGATTCAGATTTTAGGGAAAAAAACCGAAAATTACAGAAAAAAATGTAAATTGATTAACCTAAACGTGATGGGCACTATGCGATTATTCTAAATCCTCCTGAAAATGATCAATCTTCTTAACTGTATCCAAATGGGTACACTTACTGATTTATCCATCGTAAAAAAATTGAGAATAGGGTTTTGTTGTGCTAAATGAAGTATCAATGCCTGTATAGCGTCGCGTAGTGAAGAACAATGTGGATTTCTAATCTCTTGTTACATTAAGCTTCCTGACTTAAAAAATCTAAAGAAGTCTCCGGACGTCGCTGAATAATTATCAATATGAAACCACAAGAACTAATATTTATCAAAGAAATTTCAACATAATAAAGCGGACGCAAAGATTCAATATAAAAAAGAATATATTCATTTTTGGAGAACGAGTGTCATGACTAATTTAGTAATTAAATTTGTGTATTTTTTGTTTTTCCTTAATTCATTTAACGTGGTCATTCTGGCAGAGGAGCAGGTTTCAAATAATCAAGACTGTCAAGGAAGGGAGTGCTTTGAGGATCAAATAGGAGTCTCAATTGATTTTTCCTATGTCGATGAGCAGAATAAAAAATTTTTTGAAACTTATGCTCCCTTGCTCGATGAAGATTCAAGAAATCAAAGGCTTCTTGGTTATTGGGCTTCGGATCGAGGTTTTAAAAATATGAGACTTGATTCCGTCTTGGCATCGCTGTGTGGCGGTTCTTCTGAAGTACCTTTTCATAGACTAAACAACGAAATAAGTAGTGAGCTCTATATTTTTTGCGGATCCAAATTGATTAGAATTAGGCTTCCTGAAATGAGTCTCTTTTCAGAGGCTAAGGCATTAAGCAACCCCAAAAACGTGTTGTTCGATTTGCGTGATGTTTTACCAGATGAACCGCTCGAAAGATTAAAAGCGGAGCGTTTTCATTGCAACCTAAGTGAGAACCGCTGTTTTTTTGAAATGCCTTATCTTGAATCAGGGAATGAAATTTATGAGTTTGATCCCCTAACCGAGCGTGTTTACCAGAGCCGCGAATTTGTGGCAACTCAGGAAGACGATAACGGGGCCTATTCAAACGATTTCACCTATTTAGGTAATGGAATTATGATAGTTTCACAAGGATCACATGATTTTTTCTTTTGGAATAAAAATGAGCCCTTCAGTCAAATAAAAATTTTAAATTATTTGAATGAAAAATCGACCTTTCTAAACAACTTAATTGATCCTGACAATGGCGCTCCTCTTGTCGTTCGAGATAATTTTACCCTAAATGACCCGGCAACAGGACAAGCCTATGCCATAATTTCGGCGATAGAAAATGGCCATAAATGGAGATTTGAAAGCCGTTTTATTGTGATGAACGCATCTGGGTCTTATACTTTTCTTCCAAATTATGCGACTAATATTCACGGCATATTTGAAAATCAAGTTATATTTTCGGGAACAGGAGCGGGCACGTTATTGTCATTGGATAGTAAAGAATTTTTATCAGTCAATCTCTATTCGATGGATTTTTTGAGTGGAACTATAGATGTTATTACAGAGGAAAAACTTCATAATATCGTGGGTCTTAAAAGTGATCGGGCCTATTTTTTTAATGGACTATATGATTATTATGACCTTCACAATAATGTAATTGTCGGAAAGGCCGGGGTTTTTTACGAAATAACTGTGGATGGAATGCCTCAAATAGTGCTGAGTAAACGAACATCTACTGGAAATATTAGTTCTTGGCAAAATATTTTACTTCAAGATCTATGGGAAAAAACTTCCGTCTTAAATGCAAATGGCATTTATTATTCCCTTCCCAGTTTTCTACCCTTGACCACAGACGCCATTATAGCTGACATTTCTGGGCCCTATTTTTTCGGCAGTATTATTGCCCACACTTCTAAAGGCTCAAATACTCTATATGACAAAATAGATTTTTCATTAATGCCGAGAGATTTTGCTCCTATCAATGAGAAACTTAAGCAGACGGTATATAGAACAACGTCTGTACTAAATAAAAATTTTGAAATAAACGGGGAGAAAAAAGATCATCTTTTTGACATTCATTTTTTTATGAATAAGGAAACGGATGAAAAATTTAAGTTAGCGAGAGAAAAAGGAGTAAATGCCCATATTCCAACAATTTTATATATTTATGGTGGAAATGGAAAAAAAGCGATGGATGACGCCACCAGGATAAGTTCGATGTACCCATGGATAGAAAAAGGCGGGGCTATAGTTTTTGCGGGCATCGCTGGAGGTGAAGATAGCGGTGTTTCAGGTTATTTGTCAGGAATAGCCTCAAATCGTATGAACGCCATAAATGACATTGAAGCAATAGCGCAAGTATTGTCGCTTACAATTGGATTCACATCATATCAACATTTGGGGTTCCTCGGAGGAAGCCATGGCGGTTTTGTTGGTGGTTTGACCTATCTATTAAAGAAAAACATCTGTAAAGCCTATTCACTTCTCGCGGGTTATTACGACCTTAGTAAGATAAAGTCCCCATCATGGGAAATAAATTATGGGAAATTCCTAACCCAAAAAATTGAGATGGAAGCCTGGTCACTTATGGATAAGGTCGGTCCTAATGTTTCTTCGGTTGTTTTATTGCAGCATAGTTTATGGGACACCGTAGTACCCTACCAGCAGAGCTATAATTTTGCAAAAAAGGTAGCAGATCTCAATGGCAAAGTTTTTCTTCTTACCTACGAAATGGCCAAGATGGAGAATGATGCTAAAGCAGGTCATAATATCTTTAGTGAGCCAAGTGAGCTGGATTTTTTTATGAAAGAGTTGATGCCACAGTGATGGTCGATTATTAGGTTGCTGGTGCCCAAAGCATCAGCGACTGGTTCAAGGGATATAAAACCCTTGGCGATCATCCTAAATCCTTCTGAAAATTATCAATTTTCTTAACTGTATCCAAATGGGAACACTTGCTGAGTTTTTCATTGAAATGAATTAGAAAATAAGATTTTGTTGTGATATATGATGCATCAATGTCTAAATAACGTCATGTAGGGAAGAACAATGTGGCTTTCTTGTTTAATGTCGCATTTAACCACTGTGGCACTGTAATTCTAAAGAATTCTCCGTGCCTCAACTGATCATTCATGAGTTTGAATCCACAGAAATTAAAATTCATCATTTTTGTCCCCATACCCTAAAAAGGGAAGCAATGATTCCATTTTTTGTAAAAGAATATTTTCATTTTTGGAGAACAAATACCATGACCCATTTTGCTATAAAATATATGTGTTTATTATTTGTCTTTAATGCATTTCTGGGCACCCTGTTTGCGCAAAAGCAAGCACTCAATAACCCGGACTGTCAAGGAAGGGCCTGCTTTGAGGTTCAAACAGGGGTCTCATTTGATTTTTCCTATATAGATGAGCAGAATAAAAGATTTTTTGAAGCTTATGCTCCCTTGCTCGATGAAGAGGCAAAATATAAGAGACTTCTGGGAGATCCCAATGTCGATGAGCATTTTATGTTTATGGGTGGGCATATTGATTCCTACTTTTCATCACTTTGTAATAATTTTTCTAAAGAGCTAGTCCATAGGCTTAACAACGAACTGGGTGGCGCAGTCTATTTTTTTTGTGGCTCCAAATTGGTTAGAATTTTACCGCGTGAATTTAAATTCCTAGCTATGGATCAACTTTTGAGTAGCCAAAAAAACGTGGTGTTAGATTTGCAAGATTTTTTTACCAATGAGCCGCTTGAAAGATTAAAGGCAGAGCGTTTTCATTGCAACCTGTCTGAAAATCGCTGTTTTTTTGAAATGCCGTATCTTGAATCAGGTAATGAAATCTATGAGTTTGATCCCCTATCCAGTCGTGTGTACCCAAGCGCAGAATTTGTGGCAACTCAGGAAGAATATAACGGGGCCTATTCAAACGATTTCACCTATTTAGGTAAGGGGGTAATGCTTGTTTTGCAGGGAACAGGTAATTTTTTCTTGTGGAATAAAAATGAGCCCTTCGGTGAAAAATTTTTAAATCATTTGGATGAAAAATCGGCCTTTATGGACAACCTAACTGATCCCGATAATGGAACTCAGCTATTTATTTGGGATAATTTTATCCTAAATGATCCGGTGACAGGACTAGCTATTGCAGTAATTTCGGCAATGGATGACCTGAATAAATTTGCATTTGAAAGCCGTTTTATTGTGATGAACTCGTCCGGAGATTATACTTTTCTCCCTCAATATGCGACAACAATTCACGGTGTATTTGACAATCAAATTATTTTTTCGGGTACAGGAGTGGGTTCGTTTTTGTCATTAGACTATAAAGAGGTTTTATCAGTCAATCTCTATTCAATGGATATTTTGAGCGGTACTGTAGATATTATCACAGAGGAAAAACTACATAATGTTGAGGGCCTTGAAAGTGATCATGCCTATTTTTTAAATGAACAAAATAATTTTAGTGATTCTAAAACCACAGTGATTGTTGGCAAGGCGGGAGTTTTTTATGAAATAGTTGTCGATGGAATACCTCAAATAGTCATGGGCAAACGAAAAACTGAAGGAATGAAAAGTTTTTGGCAAAATATTTTGCTCCAAGATCTAGTGGGAAAATCATCAGTTATAAATTCAAAGGGATATCATTATAGACTTACCAGTTTTCTGCCTTTGACCACGGATGTTATTATAGCTGATATTTTTGGACCCTATTTTTCTGGTAGCATTATAGCTCATAGCTCTGAAAATGCTGTTACCTTATATGACACACTTGACAATGTATTTTTGCCCAGAGATTATGCGTCTATTCAGGAGAAGCTCGACACTACGGTTTATAAAAAAACTAAAGTAAAAAATAAAAATTTTGAAATCAATGGGATGGTAAGAGATCATATTTTTGACGTTCATGGTTTTATGAGTACAGAAACTGAAAAAAAATATGTGCAAGCGAAGGAAAAGGGTGTTAATGCAAATATTCCAATAATTATTAATATTTATGGTGGTTTTGGTCGTGCGACAATGGAACAAGTGACCTTGACTAACGGAATGTACGAGTGGATTCAAAAAGGTGGCGCGATATTTTTTGCTGGCATCGCTGGCGGAGGGGATAACGGTGGCTCGGGGCACTTTTCAGGAGTTAATTCACATCGCATGAACGCTATAAATGACATTGAGGCTGTCGCTCAGGCTCTCACAAACTCCTTAGGATTCACTTCATATGAACACATGGGGTTTGTAGGCGACAGCAATGGCGGCTATGTAGGTGGTTTGACTTATCTATTAAAGAAAAATATCTTCAAAGCATATTCACTCCAGGCAGGAATATACAATCTTGGCGAAATAAAAAATCCATCCTGGGAATTTGATTTTGGGCCGCTCTTAACAGAAAAGATCGAAATGGACGCCTGGTCGCTTATGGCTAAAGAGGGACCTAATATATCTTCCGCTATTTTATTGCAGCATAGTTTATGGGATGGTGTGGTGCCTTATCAACAAAGCTATAATTTTGCAAAGAAGATCGCAGATTTCAGTGGAAAAGTTTTTCTTTTAACTTATGAGATGGAAAAGGTAACAAATGAAGACATAAAAGGGCATTTCGCGTATACCACTCTAAGTACGCTAGATTTTTTTACGAAGGAGTTGATGCCGCAATAATAGAGGATAGGGTAGTGCCAAGTAATTTCGCACTAAGTATGGTATGCGTCACGGGTGCGCATCAAATCCCCGCACGCGTGACCAAAATAACCTCAGGCTAGATTAAACCGACCCACTAAAATACTCCGGTTGATGGCGAACAATTTTTCCCTCAACCATATACACCACATCTTCCGCAATATTCGTGCAGTAATCCCCGATCCTCTCTAAATGCCGACTGATTGATAAATACTGCATAATGGCCTGAACATTTTCGGGGCTTTTTTTGACCGCTGCATATACCTTGGTATACATTTCTCTATTTAGAGCATTGACCTCTTGCTCATCTTGGTGAACAGTTTGCGCGAGTTTAATGTCGCGGCGCACTAGGGCATCGAGGGATTTTTTAAGCATGCGAGAAACAATTTCTGCCATTGTGTCAAAGGCAAATGGGGGCGGGACAAGAGGTAAATCAGTAAGTCCCACGGCGCGCTCCGCAATGTTAACCGCTAGGTCTCCAATACGCTCTAAATCATTGTTTACTTTAAGAACCCCAATCACAAAACGCAAATCGCTGGCGACAGGCTGCTGGGTAGCAAGTATTTTGAGGCAAAACTCTTCGATTTCAACTTCGACTTGATCGACTTGATTGTCAGATGCGATGATCTCGAAGGCCAGTGTGCGGTTGCGTTCGCTTACTGCTTGTACGCTTTTTTTGACGTTACTTTCAATAAAGCCACTTAAGCTGAGAATACGGGCTTTTAATGTGTCCATTTCTGACTCTAAACTTCGCGTCATACCAAAATCCTCAGATAATTTAAAAATTAAAAAAACTCAACATGTTCTTTATGCTATCTATTTAGCTTAGCAACTCTCCCGGGTTAGAGCAATTAGAGTCGTGGCACCCCTAAAGACTAGGGCCAGACATTCGCATTTATCATGATTAACCAAAACGTCCTGAGATATAGTCCTCAGTTTGTTTTAATACGGGCGTTGTGAATATTTTACTGGTATTCCCATACTCAATCAGTTCTCCGTCATAAAAGAATGCCGTATAGTCTGAAATGCGTGCCGCTTGCTGCATGTTGTGGGTGACGATAACAATCGTATATTCATTCTTTAACTCTAAAATCAAATCTTCAATGCGTCCCGTTGACCGAGGGTCAAGAGCAGAACAGGGTTCATCCATCAAGATAACCTTGGGTTTCATGGCGATCGTTCGGGCGATGCAAAGGCGCTGCTGCTGCCCACCTGATAAAGATATAGCAGAATCAAAAAGTCGGCCCTTGACCTCATCCCAAATGGCAGCCTGCCTTAGGCTCTGTTCTACGAGCTCATCTTCGTTGATTTTGAAGCCGTTGATTTTTGGTCCCCATAAAATATTTTCATAAATGGTTTTGGGAAAAGGATTGGGTTTTTGAAATACCATCCCAATCTTGCGTCTTAAACTCACGGCATCGACACTTTTGAGGAGAATATCCTCACCTTCAAGGAATATGTTTCCTTCTAAGCGGGCAATAGGCTCAAAATCATGCATGCGATTTATAGAGCGGAGTAACGTGCTTTTACCACATCCCGAAGGGCCAATAATAGCGGTCACTTTATTGATGGGGATGGAAAGATTGACCTTTTTAACGGCTTCATTTTGATTGAAAAACACGCTGAGGTTTTTTACCTCAACAACCGCTTTTTCATAAGGTTTTGTTATGCTTTGCTGATTCATAGTTTGACCTTTTTCTCTGTCCGCATCCGGATCAATAATGCCGCAAAATTCAGGGTGAAAAGCATGAGGAGTAGGACGATAATCCCCGCGGCAGATACTTGGTGAAATTCTTCTTGAGGGCGGGAAGCCCAGTTGTAAATTTGAATGGGTAGTGTGGTAAATTCGTCAAGAGGGCCCTCAGGAGTGAAGGCAACATACGTCAAAGCCCCGATCATTATAATAGGAGCTGTTTCTCCCATGGCACGAGAAAGAGCCAGAATAATGCCCGTCATAATTCCTGGGAGTGCTGTCGGAATGACTTGGCCAATCGTGCATTGCCAGCGCGTCACGCCAAGGGCAAACGCTGCTTCTCGTAAGGTTCTTGGCACTCCTTTGATCGCTTCTCTGGCTGCGATGATAATCATGGGCAGAACCAAAAGCGAAAGGGTTGCCGCTCCAGAGATGAGAGAACGCTCAAAACCAAGGCCCCGAACAAAAAGCACTAAACCCAAAAAACCAAAAACGATCGAGGGCGTACCCGCGAGGTTGTTGATATTGAGTTCAATGAGGGTCATGAGGCGGTTTTTAGGGGCAAATTCTTCGAGATAAACTGCCGTGGCGATACCGATTGGTATGGCAAATATCCCCGTCAGCAAAATCAGCCAAAATGAACCCCAGAGAGCCGCCTTAATTCCTGATTTTTCAGGAAAGCGTGAGGGGAAATTGCTGAGGAAGTCAAGACTCACATAGCTCATGCCTTCTCGACCGATATGATATAAAAGGAGCGCTAAAACCCCAAGGCACAAAAAGGTTGTGACCTGTGCCGTGCGCTTAAAAAAAATATCTTTGTGATGCCGTGAAATCATAGTTAGGTTTCATAAAATTAAAGGGTTTAATGCTTTTTTTTGTATAGAAGCCTCTGTGCCATAAAGTTAAGTGTAAGCGTTATGATAAACAAAAGCAGGCCAACCGCAAAACTCGTTTGGTAGCCTATCGTTCCTTGGGGCGTATCCCCTAAACTCACTTCTACAATGTAGGCGGTCATCGTTTGTACGCTTTCAAAAATATTTGCCGTCATTTTTGGGGTCGCGCCCGCGGCAAGTGTCACCGCCATTGTCTCCCCAATTGCTCGTGATACCGCCAGAATAACACTCGCCCCGACACGAGGTAGGGCACTGATTAGTACGATTTGCGTTGATACTTCAAAGCGCGTTGCCCCGAGGGCATAAGCGCCTTCGCGCAGGGAACGTGGAACAGTTTGTAAAGCGTCATCACTTAACGATGTGATGATGGGTAGGGTCATGATGCCAACAACGATTGAGGCACTCGCCGCATTGAAAACTTCGGTAATTGGAATGATTGTCTGCAAAATGGGCGTTATAAAAGTCAACGCAAAATAACCGTAAACAACGGTTGGAATCCCCGAAAGGATTTCTAAAACAGG
Source organism: Oligoflexia bacterium (assembly GCA_030432875.1). GTDB lineage: Bacteria > Bdellovibrionota_B > Oligoflexia > Oligoflexales > JAGOVF01 > JAUILP01. The sequence continues at coordinate 66,758 of JAUILP010000002.1, forward strand.
TTTTAAAAACTGCCGCGTTTTGTTCGAGGCGTACTCACTTAAGTAAATTGCCGTCAATAATCCGACAGGTAGCGCAATAATAAGAGCCCCTGCCGTGACCAAAAATGTGCCGTTGATAAGAGGCAATACGCCATAAGAAGCGGGTTCCAGCAAGGGCGACCAACGCGTGCCAAACAGAAAATCACCTAAGGGTACTTTTTTAAAAAAACCAGCACTTTCGCTAAACAGGATATAAATTATCAATGCCGTAATAAACACAGAAACGAAGGAAGACGCTGCGAGGAAAAATACGATTATTTTTTCTTTAATTCTTATATATAGGGGCATAGTTTGCGCTTGTGTACTAAGATTTTTTCGTAACCAATCAAAAAGCACCGGACTGCGGCGTTGCCACCTACGCTCCACTGCTCATTTACCTCATGTAAACTGCGCTGCTTGGAGTCTCCTTGCATCCCTGCACTTTTTGAGAAGTTCCATCTTTTTTACTCAGGATCAACTTTTTTGTCCAAGCATATATTATAGAAAAAAGCAGAGATTGCTACTGACTATTGCGAGCATCTCTGTATAAGCCTAAGTTTTGCTGGGTTAAAAGGAATAATCTCCCTAACTTTTCTTGGCCGCTAAGCCAGAAAATTCAGCAAACTTTTTCCAAGTATTCTCATATTCGGTTTTTGTTAAGGGGACATAGCCTGTATCTTTGACAAACATATCCGCTTGATCCACAAAAAACTTCATAAATGCCTGCACATCTTCGCGAGCCGCAGCTTTTTTGCTTATGTAAATAAACAGGGGGCGGGACAGTGGTTTATAAGTTCCATTTTTAATTGTTTCTTCACTAGGAGACACAATTTTACCATCGCCACTATCGATGCCCACCAGATTTATTTTGCCCCCCTTTTTGTTGTGGTCATAGTAAGCATAACCAAAATAGCCGAGGGCATTTTTATCCCCTTTGATCCCATTAACCAGAACATTATCGTCTTCGCTTTTGGTATAATCGGCCCGGCTCACCTGGGACTTGCCATTAATAACTTCGGTAAAATAATCAAACGTGCCAGAGTCAGTCCCAGGGCCATAGAGCTTGATTTTTTCGTTTGGCCAAGAAGGATCAAGCTGATTCCAAGTCATGACCTTGCTGTCAGGTTTCCAAAGAAGGTTGAGCTGAGCTACCGTTAAGGATTTAACAAAAGTGTTAGAACCATTGACGACAACAGATAGGCCGTCATAAGCCACGGGAAACTCAAAATATTCGACACTATGTTTCTTTGCCGCTTCTATTTCTGAAGGCTTAATGGGGCGAGAGGCATTGCTAATATCTGTTTCACCAGTGGTAAAACGCTTAAAGCCGCCGCCTGTACCAGAAACCCCAACGGTGACCTTGACTTTGGGGTAGCTTTTGCCAAACTCTTCTGCCATGGCTTCACTGATGGGATATACCGTGCTCGACCCATCAATGATGATTTTTCCCGTGAGTTTTTTATTAGGACCCTCTTCCGCACTTAAAGTGTTTGTACCAAGAACCAAAGCATACAAACATAATCCGAGTTTCATCAACATTTTTGAAATCTCCTCTTGTAATGATCTAAATTAATTGACGCGCTTGCATCCTAGCATACTCAGGTAACATTACCAAGATCATGGCAATTAGGAACGTGTTAGGATCATGCTAGAATTATGTTGCTAGTACGCGTTTTAAAGATGTCCATTAAAAAAAAACTTGGCTTTATCGGTTTTATATGAATAATAAATTGTGTTTGGAGCAACCATTGCTTTAGAGAAAACATTTTAAGGGAGAAATTATGAAGCTCAACAAAAGTTTACTATTTGTCGCCAGCCTTTTGGCATTAGGCGCTCAAGGGGTAAGGGCAGAAGAGGCAAAAGCACCAGCCGGTGCGTCATTACAAACAATGGCAGAATCCGCAAAAATGTATTTTGAATACAACTTTAAGCTACTCCACAACGATCACGGCATGAACAAAGTTGATGGCGGTGATGATCCCACCCAAACAAATGAGCTTACCGGCAGTACCTTTAAGTTAAAGACAGCATTAAAAGCGGCAGAAAAAGTTGATTTTGATTTTGCGTTCAATTTTTTGAGCCAAAAAGAGGTTTACAGCGGTTTGGAAACGGCAAAAGTCACCCTTTGGTTGATGCCAAATCTCGGCGTTACTATGGGTAAAGATAAAACCCATGTGGGCGGCTTTGAAAACTATGTGAACTCTAGCTTTAGGATTTTTGACTCCAAGTATTATGAAACAAAGCCTTTTTCAACTTATGCACGCACTGCTTCTATTCAGTATAAAGCAGCGGGCACCGTAAGTATTCAGTTCGTCAATGACTATAAGCCAGATGCCAATTCACCTCGTGAGTGGTCAGAACGTCCTGAAAATGCTAAAGAACAACCTGCGATGATCCTTGAGTGGAAAGGCGATCTTGGTGCGGTACAGCCTTTAGTTGCCTATGCGGGGTATGACAACAATCACTCAACCTATTTGAGCTTAGGTGTCCTTTATCATGAAGGCCCTGTCACCGCATTTTTTGACTTTATTCAGGATCAAAGAGCGCGGGCGGAAAGCGATACCAGCAGCAAAGAAAAAATCGACACCTACACAAACATCAATCTCCAGGCTCAATATGACCTTGGAACCATCGAGCCCTTCTTTAAGTTTTCTAGCTTTAACGTAAAAGATGCTGACACTGATGTTAAGATCAATTCAGCCCTTGATACTTGGGATGACAACGCCATGCAGTGGGGCATCGGTACTTATTTCTTAAAGCAAGGCACTTTCGCCCGTCCTTATATTTCCATCGTTGGAGAAAGCGGCAAATTTGCTAAATCAGATACTGATGCAACTGAAGAAACTAAGTCTAATATGATCATGACTTTAGGTATTGACGGAACTATCTAATTTATAGGTGTTCTCCAAGGTTGTTATATTAAGGTGGACTGGTATGCTATTCATGCCAGTCCATTTTGTATTTTAAGCTAAAAAAAAATTAGGATCACTGTTACGCATGCAAAAAACACCTGAAGCCTTAATTAAAGAAAAAATCCTTATCCTAGATGGCGCCATGGGCTCCATGATTCAAAATGAGCATCTTACGGAAGAAGATTATAAAGGTTCTTTATTTCGGGATCATCCCAAACTCCTCAAGGGCAATAATGATCTTTTGTGTCTGACGCGGCCTCAGCTTATTGAGGATATTCATTTTCAGTACCTGATGGCCGGTGCCGATATCATTGAGACCAATACGTTTAATGCTACGCGCATTAGCCAGAGTGAATACGGCCTGGAAGGTGAAGTTGTCAGTATCAACAGAGCTGCTGTAAAAGCAGCGCAGGCGGCACGAACCCGTTACGCCAAAGAAACCAGCAGTAGTCGACCTATTTTTATTGCGGGCGCACTTGGGCCTACGTCAAAAACTGCGTCGCTTGCCAGTGATGTCAAAAATCCCATGCTCCGCAATGTCACGTTTCAGCAGCTCTTTGAATGCTATCGGGAGCAAATTGTTGCTTTTGCTGAGGCCGGGGCAGATCTTATATTGGTTGAAACAAGCTTTGATACCCTAAATCTCAAAGCAGCTATTTTTGCCTATAAAGATTATTTTTCTAGCAAAGATAAAAAATTACCTCTCATGCTTTCGCTCACAATAACGGATTTGTCGGGACGAACGCTATCGGGACAAACTATTGAAGCCGCATGGTGGTCGATTCGGCATGCTGATGCTTTTAGTGTTGGCATAAACTGCGCCTTAGGGGCTAAAGAAATCCGCCCCTATATCGAAAGCCTTGCTCGTTTAGCCGATATTCCGGTGAGCTGTTATCCTAATGCGGGACTCCCAAATCCACTGAGTCCAACCGGATATGATCAAGCGCCAGATGATATGGCAAGTGTTTTACGCACCTTCGCGGCAGACGGTCTGGTCAATATTGTTGGGGGGTGCTGCGGCACTACACCAGCCCATATTGCAGCGATAAAAGCTGCTGTTGACGAATTCCCCCCGCGAAAGCCACCGGAATATTTGGGAGGTCTTACTTTAAGCGGTTTAGAACCTTTTTGGTATCAGGGTGAAAAAGCCCAGTTTATCATGGTAGGAGAGCGCACCAATGTTACAGGCTCGCCGCGTTTTGCCGAGGCTATGCGCCGAAACTCTTACGAAGACGCCCTTAAAATTGCATTACAACAGGTAGAAAACGGCGCCAATGTTCTTGATATAAACTTTGACGATGGCCTGATCGACAGTAAAGCTAGTATGGTAAATTTTTTGCATCTTATCGGTAGCGAACCCTCGATTTCGCGAGTGCCGATAATGCTTGACAGCTCCAAATGGGAAGTTCTCGAAGCCGGTTTGCGCTGTATTCAGGGCAAGGGTATCGTCAATTCTATAAGCCTTAAAGACGGTGAAGAAGAATTCCTTAGGCGGGCGGAGCTTGTCAAAAGGTACGGCGCTGCGGTGATTGTCATGGCCTTTGATGAGCAAGGTCAAGCCGCGACAAAAGAAGACAAAGTCCGTATCGCCCAGCGAGCCTATAAACTTCTTACCGAAAAAATTAACTTTAATCCTTTTGATATCATCTTTGACCCCAATGTGCTGACGGTTGGGACGGGGATGGCAGAACACAGCCGCTACGGACTTGATTTTATTGAGGCCACTAAAGAAATTAAGGTTGCCTGCCCTGGAGCTTTGGTCTCTGGCGGCATTTCTAACTTGTCTTTTTCTTTTCGTGGCGTGAATAAAGTCCGGGAGGCCATGCATTCTATCTTTTTGTTTCATGCGATTCGGGCGGGACTGGATATGGGTATTGTCAATGCCGGTATGCTTGAAGTTTATGACGACATTGAGCCTGAGCTCAAAGAACTTGCCGAAGACGTTATTTTGTGTCGCGGGGGTGATGCGACTGAGGCTCTGATAAAGCTTGCGTCAAGTCTTGGCACAGAAGAGGTAAAAACACAAAAAGTTAAGCAGAATGATTGGCGGCAGCTTCCCCTCAAAGAACGGGTGACTTATGCCCTTGTCCATGGAGTTACTGAATTTATTGAAGACGACACCCTCAGTCTCTACAAAGAAATCGGCCAGGCTTTACAGGTCATTGAAGGTCCCTTGATGGAGGGTATGGGGGTTGTGGGTGATCTCTTCGGCAAGGGCAAAATGTTTTTGCCGCAGGTCGTAAAGAGTGCGCGTGTCATGAAACTCGCCGTTGAAAAACTTCTGCCCTTTATGATGCAGGATAAAACCACAGCAAAAACAAGGGGGACCTTTGTAATTGCTACAGTTAAAGGTGATGTTCATGATATCGGCAAAAATATCGTCAGTGTTGTGCTGAGTTGCAATCATTTTCGGGTTATTGACCTAGGTGTTATGGTCCCAGCAGAAAAAATTCTTGAGGTAGCCCGTGAGGAAAAAGCTGATTTTATAGGCTTAAGCGGGCTCATTACGCCGTCACTTGATGAAATGATTTATTTTGCTAAAAATCTCGAACGCGAAGGTATTACGGTGCCTCTGCTTATCGGTGGTGCGACGACAAGTAAAATGCACACAGCCGTGAAAATCGCACCGCATTATCAAGGTGGGGTTATTCATGTTGGTGACGCCTCACAAGTAGCTCAGGTTCTGAGTAGTTTACTCAGTGAGGGTGAAGACCATAGCTACCGAAAAAAAATATCTCAGGATCAGGAAAATTTGCGCAAGCAGCATCAGGCGCGGGTGTCCGAAGTGAAATTAATACCTTTAGGTGAGGCGCGCGAGCACCGCGCAAAATTGACTTACCATGATGACTATGCATCTGATCAGGAGATTGCTGGTGTTAGGTATTTTGAACATATTCCTCTAAATGAGGTTTTGCCTTTTGTGGACTGGGCGCCATTTTTTTGGGTTTGGGGATTATCTGGTTTTTATCCAAAAATTTTGTCGCACCCTTTATGGGGAACCGAAGCGCAGAAACTCTTTGATGATGCTCAGCAAATGCTCGCCCAGTGGGAAGAAAAAAAACTGTGTGATCTTTCCGGTGCCATCGGAATCTGGCCTGCTGCTAGCAGCGGTGATGATGTGTGGGTGAACCTTTCTGCTCCAGGAAAACAGGAAAAACTCAAAAAAATTCATTTTTTAAGGCAGCAGCGTATCAATGAATCTGGTTCAGCGCTTTGTCTCAGTGATTTTGTCGCACCCCAGGGTTCAGGGACTCGCGATTTTATGGGCGCTTTTGCCTGCAAGGCTGGGGGTGAAATTTTATCACTCCCTGATACTTACGTGCAAAAACATGACGATTATTCTGCTATTTTGGTCAAATCTTTAGCTGATCGCCTCGCGGAGGCCATGAGTGAATATCTCCACAAAAAAGTTCGGGATATTATGGGTTACGGAAAAAATGAGCAATTCACCATAGAAAATCTCGTAAAAGAAGAGTATCGCGGAATAAGGCCTGCGCCGGGATACCCAGCTTGCCCCGATCATACAGAAAAGGCGGCCATTTGGGAGCTTCTCAGTGCCGAGGAGAAACTAGGGATTTCTCTGACTGAGTCCTATGCCATGAACCCCGGAAGTGCGGTTAGTGGATTTTATTTTTTTCATCCTGAAGCCCGCTATTTTCGCTTAGGAAAGGTCACTCAGGAGCAAGTTCTGGACTATGCGCAGCGCAAAGGGTGGTCTCAGGCGGAAGCTGAGCGCTGGCTAGCGCCGCAACTCGCCGATAAATGATCTATCTTTATCCCCAAGATAAAGCTTTGTTCTAAAAAAATAGCAAATTTAAAACTCATTGAAGAATGAGTCTATCCTATAAAAAGACCAGGAAATATCTCATCTAATCAGTCGCTTACTGATTATCTCTTTTGCTGGTCCCAATTCTGCCGATAAGGCTTTATGGCGTTGCTTTATGTTTACACATCCTGAAGGGCCATCTATGTTTGTTTATAATCAAATAGCAGGCAAAAGTGCTGTTTATCTAATTTGTCTCATCTCTATTTCGGCTTGTAAAGACGCACCAAAAGCGTCTTTTAGTGGCAATCCCCCACAAAGTGCGGAGCAGTCCCCAGTAGATTGCACGCTTGCTCAAAATCAAGCAGATGAAAGATGTCATAGCTCAGAGGTGACGGTAGACTGTTCCCTTGCGCAGAATCAAACCAATGCTAAATGTATCAGCGATACTGGCAGCACTATTGATTGTAGTCTCTTGCAAAACCAAGGTGATAGCCGGTGCATAAACAGAGGGAGTACTATCGACTGCACCCTGGCCGCAAACCAAAATGATTCGCGCTGTTTGGGGTCTGCAGGAACCAATCCGCAACCTAATAAAACTTTTGATATGACGGGTCAAACGATATATGGGGTCTTTGACCGAGGTGCTGAACATCTGATCAGCTGTTCACCGGGGGAGTCCTATAACCAGCCTGGAGCCAGTTGCAATGGTTGGTTGATGGACACCGTAGATGTCTATAATATTGAAAAATATAGACCTGCAAAAAATTTTTATGTAGATACTTACGGAGAGGCAAAAATCATCATCCGTTTATCTCCATCTGAATTTCACGATTCTCTTTTAGCGGGGGTTAATAAAGAAGATTTTTGCAGCAAAGCTGCTGCGTACGCTAGAGAAACATACGGCATTTCTGTATGGGTTATTGGCAATGAACCTAATATTAATGGGATGAGTTCGGCGTCTTATGCGGCTCTTTTTAACGAATGCTATAAACAGTTCAAAGATATACCAGGATTAGTTATTCCTGCAGCTATATCACCTTGGGACAAAGAATTTGAAGGCAGCTCAGAAGCCTATTTCGCGAATATGCTGAGTGCTATTGACAATCTCGACGGCATCGCAGTACATTCAAAAACTCGCTGCAATAATGAAACATGCTTTGCTGATTTTGATTTCCGTAATTATACTTCAAGAATTCCAGCCAAATTTGTCGGTAGACCCGTATTTATTACTGAGGCTAATCCCCATGATCAGCGCTGGGGGGGGAGTAATAACTGGATCTCCACAGCTTACGAATTGGTGAATGCCTACAATCATGAAGCGGGGGTGAACAACAAAATTCATGCGCTCATACTTTTTCGCTGGGACAATCTCAACCAGGTTCAGGAAGATAGCCAGTGGGAATTTTATATGATGGATAGTATAAAAACCCAGTTTTGGGATGCCTGGAAAAAAGGCTATAAGCCATAATTTTTATGGGTTACATCGTCTAATACGCCCGCTCCCCGATTTCAGAACACCAGAAGCCCGGTATGCTCATCAAAACCAAGTCTGTCAAGCTTTGCCACAATACTTCCGAAGTTTGTTCTCGTAAGGTTTTGGGATGGACGCGGATTTTATTTTTCAAACTTAATAAGTGGAATTTTGACCAACGCGAAGAGCTCGTCCGCAGTATTGGAGCGGTAGTCTTCTAAAAAAATAATTTTCTTTACGTTACCCAAATTAATAAGTCTTTTGGCGCAAGCGGCACAAGGTTTGTGCGTCACAAAGACTATTTTTTCCACGGCGCGGGGACTATCGCAGTTAATAACGGCATTTTCTTCGGAGTGTAAACAGCCACAGTTTCCAATTTCATCTCGGTCACATTGATTAGGTAGGCCCGTCGCATTGCCATTATAGCCGACGGCAAGAACCTTTCTGTAATCAGTGCTGGTGATGACTGTTCCCACTTTTAGGCGTGAACAGGTCGATCTTTTGGCTAAAATACTTGCTAAATTTAGGTAAATTTCTTCAAAGCTTGGGCGTAAATTCATAGTGACTCAATAGTAATAGTTTTATTCTATTCTTTATGCAGGTAATAAAGAACCTTTCTGCCGCTTTTAATGACATCAATATTGATGCCCTCATCTTTTAATTTTTTAAGTAAACGTTTAGCAGATGCCAGCGAAATTCCTAGTTTTTCTGCTATTTCAGCGCTGGAAAGTGGGTTGCTGCTAAGAAGTTTTAAGATGTCATCATTGCCCTGAGCGCGTGCTGGATGGGGGCTGCGCATCTGAATGGCCTGCGAAAATAGCCGAACTTCTTGTGCGTGAATAATTATGGGGGCCATAGTAAAGGGGCAAAGGTTTCTTAGGCGCTGAATGGCATTACGAATTTTTTGCTGCCAACCTTGCGAGCGTAAGCTCTGCATCCAAACATTTGTTTGCAGCTCTTCCATTTGGGCGTGGTAGTTGGGTTTTTGTATCAGATAGCCGAGCAGATCAAAAAGTGCTTCGTGTTTTGAAAGATCTACCTCATAAAATCCACTTATATTGATGATTTTAGTATCTGATCTATAATCGATAAAAGGGGCAAAATAAATTCTGGTAAAGTTAGCAACAAGTTGCTCGCCCCATAGCTCAGAAATTCGGGGCGATTTTCCGCTCGCTGTTGCGAGCCAGGTTTGCATCAATAATTTGTCGACAAAGGGGACATAAGGTTTTTTTAAAGAATGGTTAAGAATTTTCTTAACCTCCTCAAAGGCACCACTTTGATAGGCTTCAACGCAGGTAAAAATATCTTCTTTTATGGATAGGGGCATTTTTCCTAATTCAGAGGTAATTTCTTTAAACTCGTCTCGGATTCCTTTTAGGCTTTCTATTTTTGAGCCACGGGCGAGTTCGCAAATAATTTTTCCATGCAAACCAATTCCCTTATGGAATTGATCGTTAAAAACACTGGATTTATCATAAATATCTGTAAAAATTTTTTCCGCTTCTTGATAATTCCCATGGATCAGTTGATCCCAAGCATTGGGGTGTAGCCATCCTAACAAGGCATAATGATTTTCCCGCAGGTTTTCCTTAATGGGGGGTTGAATGACTTGAGAAATTCGGCCAAGCCATGCTCCTTGTAAATTGAGTCTGTTAAGAGTGAGGAATTCTTCTAACGTATTGATTTCTAGATGTGAGATTTGTTGGATAGACGATTCGAGCACCTCCATACTTTTTTCAACTTTGCCTTCTTCCCACAAAATTTCTGCTCTTAAGTCATCATAGCGTTTTTTTAAGCGCGTACTGTCATCTGACTCAGCTAATGTGAATGTCATTTGCGCGTATTTTTTTGCGGGGGTTAATTGACCTAGGGCAAGGTAGCAAAATGATATCATTGATAAAATATGAAGGCGACGCATGCTCTGTTCGCCAAAAGGCAAACTAAGAAGTGCTTTTTTAAAAAATGTGAGGGCACGGGGGAAATCGCCTTTGTGATAAAAATACAGCGCATCAAATGAGTTGCAGTAAGCTAGCGGCCCTTGTAGATTGGCTTTTTCCGCAATTTCACGAGTTTTTTTAATAAACTGATAGGCCGTTTCGCGATTACCGGATCCCGCGTTATCAAAGGATGCGGCTGCATTGTAAAGAACCCGGGCAGCATTTTCCCAGTCACTGAGTTCAATATATATTGGGGAGGCCTGTTCAAATAAAGAAGCTGCTTTATAATATTCGCCGATAAAATAATAGATTCTGGCGAGTTTTACCAAATAAGATACTTTTTCCGATTTGGCAATGGCAAGAGCAAGTACGCGTGGCTCAATATCTGCTAACAGAGTCAGGCAGCGGCTATTTTTACCTTCCTCAGCAAAACAATTGCAAATAAGAATTTCTGCTTGAAGGCGCTCTAAGGCAGTTGTATTACTAAGCCTAAGTAGGCGCTGTGCTTGTTCTTTCGCTTCGGTTGGGCGTCCTATTTCGAGGAGAACTTGAGCCCCGGTTAGGATAAACGTTGGGGTGTAAATGTTTTTGCAATGCTCAAAAATCACGCGGCCCAATTCCAAATCCCAGCTGGCTAGGGCGCCTTTTAAAAGTGCTTGCCATATCGATGAGTCATAGGACTGGGCCAGTTGATCATGGCGAAGCCTTTTAAATATATCCCAAAGAGCTTTCGAGTCTCTGCTACCTTCAATAGCCATTTTAAATTTATTGAAGAAGTCTTCCCAAGTTTTCTTGGTTTTGCACGCTTTTAGCGCCTGCGTAAATTCTTGGGGATTTGTATCCATATTAAATGACTTTGCTCTCTAAATAAGGCCTAAACCAGGCCTGAATGATTACCAATTTTTGTGCTAAAAAGCCTTGCTAAGAAGGTCTTTTATTGATACTTTCATTAAATTAGTCATGTCAATTTAACAAACTTAGCTTACATTTCAAGCAAAGTCTTCAGGAATGGTCCACTTATTTGATCAGGATTGTCATTTAGGTTGATTTTTTATAAAGACGGCCACTGCTGTAGGTTTAAGAAAGGAGCTCAAGGATATGAGCGCAAGACGCCCAGCAATAATGAGGCAGCTGTTTTTTTTAAGCGGCCTGTTGACTTTTCCCGCTATGAGCGAGGCCCAAGGAAGCGCCGATAATTTGGAAATTATCAGTTCTGTTGTCATTCAATCTATTGGCGAAAATTCGCATTATATTTATCCCGCAGGAATTCCAATATTGACTGATGCGCAAAATGATTTTTATAGCTTTCGCATCGAACAGTATTTTAACTATCCCATCGATCCTATGGCTATTAAGCCTTATGTCCACAGTAATTGGATTCTCGATGTTGGCCAAGGGTTTGATGGAAAACTACATGAAGAAGTAGCGCGCCATCTCCGTATGGCACGCCCCATTTGTGAAGAGGTCAATTATCTTTACCGCTGTTATATTGATTTGGAATTAGTGGATCCTTTGCCCGAGGGAAACTTAGGTATTACTCTATCGTATGACATTAATGGAAATGAAATATTTCCAATGGAGTCATCGTTTACTTTTATTGTCCTAAATGATGGAGATACTCAAGACGGTGTCATCTATGCGAGGGCAAAAGCAGAGGAGTTACTGCCAGAGTCCATCGCGCCATCGTCTCTTCTGTCGGCTCGCTCATTATCAAAAAGCCTTAATGCTGTTGGTCAGATATCTATAGAGGGTAAAGCCGCATTGGGTAGTGGTTTTGTTGTGGGCGAACTGGAAAGAATTTTGCCTATTTTTGATCGCGAAAATATTTTGGGCAAGGGCTTTTATCCCTCAAAAAACAATGCTTATATTGTGACTGCAGCCCACCTTTTTCCCAATCTATATTTACCGGTGCAAAGCAAGCTGATTGGCGGCAAGAATTTTATCTTTTCTGAAAATGATAGTTCATTAATTTATTTTTTTAGTCCCAGTGTCAAGTCTTTAGCCACTGGCCAGATAAAATTGAGATTAGTTGCGGCGAGTCTCGAAGCAGATTTAGCTTTGCTCGAAGCAGATCCCGTCTCATTAGAGCTTTTTCTAAGCGAAAATTCTTTGACCCATTTGCCGCGACTTAATATTGCCTCCGCTGTCGCTGATGAAACGCGTTTTTTAGTACTAGGGTTTCCTTCAAAAGAAAAAGGCAAAATTAGCGCGCTGATTGGAGGGGTAACCCCTACGTCGTGGAACACTCGGGAGTCAACTAATTTTAGCCCCTTACCTAAAATGAAGCTAAAATCAATATCAGAAGAATTTATCGGTAGTAGTGGTCTTTCTGGCGGACCGGTGATCAATCATAAAGGCGAGGTTGTTGGGGTAACTTTGGAAAAGGCTGATTTTGGCACCAGCGTTATTGCCATTAATCTTGTCTCCGTGCAGGAAGGTGTTCTTGCAACGCCGATTAGCCACCTTGATTGCCGTATCTTCTTCAATCCTTACGAGCTAACTTTGACCTTAGTCAATAACAAACCCTCCAATTGTAACAATAAATCTTTAGAAGGCTTTGGGAGCCATCCCAAACTGAGGGGAATTTGGCAATTTCAGGAAGTTTTGGGTTTTAGTAAACAAGCTAATATGCAGAAGCGTTATTTTTTAGATACCTTAAGTGAGCAGTCGATTATTCATGGTCATGTGATCATTTTTGATAAGGCTATTGTAGATGGCACCAATATCCTTAAAACCAAGCCAGATAATTTAGTTTTAGATCCTTCACTCTGGAGTGGTCTCGGCGATGAATTTAGTATAAAGGGATATAACTTTAACCCTAATAACTTTAAACCTCTCGAGGTAAAAGGCATACGCGTTACGACTGAAGGTGGTGATGGAGGCATCTTTTCATCTGGCTCAATTGTTACTGCGTATAGAGACTCTGTAAGAAGCTCTTTCACAGCAGTAAGTTCGCTACGAGATTTTGTTGAGTGGATGAATAACTATAGCCAATCGCCTGATTTTATGGACCTTATTTGTTTTGATACCCAGTATTGTGGCTAAAAAGGTAAGGTCTCAAAAAGTGCTGGGATGCAAGGCGACGCCCAGCACCACAGCGTAGTTTACCTTGGGTGAATGAGCAGCGAAGCGCAGGTGGCAAGGCCGCAGACCGGTGCTTTTTGATACAATTTACTAAAAAAGCTTAAGAAGGCGTGCTGTAATAATCTCAGTATTAACTAGGGGATTTTGTTTTGGAATAGTTTTGAGGATACAGAGTGTTTGGGCTATAGTTTCTAGATCGATACTTGGGTCAGGAATCATTTGCGCACTGGTTCCTATTTTTACGATACTTTTGGCCGTCGAAATAATTTCATCAGAAAGCTTACATTCCAGGTATTTTTGTTTTTGCCTCAAAGTGAGATGAAGCCAGGGTTCTAACTCCCCACTGGCATCTTGCTTGGGCATGAGTGTGAGATCTGTTGGGCCGTCTCCCCTGAAAAAAAGCTTCTGGCCATCCTGCTGTTTGGTAAATTCGGCAGAAATTTTTTGCATACTTTTTCCAATCCGAAGATACTCCAAATAACCTCTCAAAAAAAGAAGGCATTGTGGTTGCATATGTAAAAACTGCAGTCCCATATTTTTTTCATTTTGGTAGATCATTTTTACGTCACAATCAATGCGTTTGCCTAGAATGCTCAGTTGGCAGGAAAAGCTGGGGCTTGCGATAGGCTTTTGGGGGCTTAGGGTCGAGATGCCGCCATAACTAATCGAAACTACTTCAATATTTTCATTGTCTAGGTGAAGACACGCGAATCGTTGATCCTGAAGGTAGTAGCGATCAAAGCTTCTATTTTCAACTTTTAATTGCTGAGGAGGTGCTGGGGTGAATTCGCAATTCGCTTCCGGTTCTTGCTTTTTAAAAAAATTCCAAAGTCCCATATCACAGCCTTTTTATTATAGGTTTACCTAAGTCGTCTGTTCTTAGGTCTTTTATCTTGCCTTGAGTTGATCGCCCATTTTTCTTCCGGTTGATGACTTTTTAAGACGCCGTGTCATGTGTGAGACCTAGAACAATCCTAATTGATTTTGTCCCAGGGTATTGACGTTTATCTACCTGACCTAACCCCCTAAATGCCCATGCTAAGTCAGCTTTCAGGCCAGTTAAGCACTTGGGTCTTCGGCTCACGGAACTATTTTCTCGAGAAAAAAAATATAACCAACTGATATTAAAAGTTTTATAAATCACTTGTGATGCTAAAACCTCGGAGCTCTTTTGGTTTTCCTTTCATTCTTTCTGGAAGTTGTGCAGAGTATGTTTACCTCTTGATTAATTTTAATAATTGAGCGAAACTTAGGCTTCACGGGCTGTCATAGCAAGTGCCGCGCTGGTTATCCTGGTTATATTTGGATAACGCCCTCTTTTTTTTCTCTGCTCTTGGTTTCTTCAACAACGTCGAACCTGGAAAAAAATTGGCTGTAGGTTGGTCTCTTTGGTTAGCAGGGAAGGGCAGCACGTGGTCATTTTAAGGATAACGCTTGGGTGACATGAACGCTTTTCAACGAATTTTATGGACGATCCAAATTATTGATGAACATGTCAATGATCTTGGGTTTCGTTGTATAGAGGCCGAATGGTTGGCGCATACCGGTACCCTGCGTATCTATATAGATCATGTGACTCCTCAGGAAACTGGGATCAATCATGTGGATTGTGGGACCGTGACACGTGTTGTTGACGACATAGCCTCTATAGAAGAGCACTATAATGGCCTTAAGGCTTTAGAGGTAAGCTCTCCTGGCGTAGAGAGACCAATGCGATTGGCTCAAGATTTTTTGAAGGAAGTGGGCAAAGAAATCTCTGTCGCCTTAGTCGAATCAGTAACAGGGCAAATGAATGGTCAGGGAATCCTTAAGTCCGTTAGTGCAGAAGGTGTTCTTTCTTTGGATGTCGGTGGGCGGCTCTGGAGCTTCCCCATTGAAAAAGTTAAAAAAGCGCGTACTATTTATCATTGGGGATAATCGTTAATAATCTAATGATATCAGCGTTGTTTCTCAGTCATTAATCAATTTTTTTTAAAAGGTAAACAATTGTGGAAAACTTGGGACTAGGCGGACAATTAAAAAAAGTTATTAGCACAGTGAGCCTCGATAAGAACTTAGACAAGAATGTAATTATAGAAGCGTTGGAGCATGCGGTCATGCATGCGGCACGAAGGACTTTTGGGACGAGCGCCGACCTAGAAGCGCAGTACAACGAAGAAAGTGATGAAATTGAATTGTTTCAGTTTCGTACTGTAGTTGAGCACGATGATGTTGATAACCCCTACGTAGAAATTGATATTGAAGAAGCGAAAACATTCGATGAAAATGCAGAAATTGGTGATTCTATAGGTGTTAAAATCGACACCAATCAATTTGGGCGCATCGCCGCTCAATCCGCAAAACAAATCATCATGCAAAAAGTACGTGACGCTGAACGTGCACAAGTTTATGAAGAATTTAAAGATCGGGTTGGAGAAATTTTGAGTGGTGTTGTGCGGCGCTTCGAGCGCAATGATATCATCGTCGATTTGGGGCGGGCTGAAGCCGTGATCCCTTACAAAGAACAAATTCCCACTGAACGTTTTAAAGTAAAAGATAGAATTCAAGCCTGTGTGATTGAAATTAAGCGCTCTTCCCGTGGCCCCCAAATTGTGATGTCTCGGGCTCATACGGGGTTTTTAGTAAAACTTTTCGCGCAAACAGTTTCAGAGATTTATGATGGTATCGTTACCATTGAAGCTGCCGCTCGTGATCCTGGTTTTAGATCCAAAGTAGCTGTTTATTCACGAGATGCTTCAGTTGATCCGGTCGGTGCTTGTATCGGTCAGCGTCGGCAGCGCGTGCAATCAGTGGTAAACGAACTCAATGGCGAAAAGATTGATATTATTCAGTGGGATAAGGATCCTGCAAAATTTGTCTGCAATACCTTGAGGCCTGCAGCGGTGTCTAAAGTCATTGTTGATAATACCAACCATAGCATGGAAGTGATCGTTCCAGATGATCAGCTTTCTTTAGCGATCGGCAAAAAAGGCCAGAATGTTAAGTTGGCGGCCCAACTAACGGGTTGGCGTCTTGACATTAAGAGTGAGGCTAAGCTTGAGGAACAAATGCAGGTGTCCAAACAAGTCCTTGCTGATTTGACCGGCTTAGGCATAATGCATGCGGAAATATTAGCCAATGAAGGCATCAAAAATATTGAAGAACTTTCTCAGTTAAATGTTAGGACGCTCGTCCGTCTTATCAACTTAGAGGAAAGTGAGGCAGAAAGAATTCTTGCCCTCTCACAAGAACTGGTTGCTACCGGTAAATACTCGTCTCCAAAGGCTCACGGTAACGGAAAGCCTGCGAGTGAGGCCGATGAATTTAGTGCCAATGCTGTTGCGGCTCCAGAAGTAGATCATGCCAAAAATTTCTTAGAAGAAGAACGTCAACGTAGAATTGAAGTTTTTATGCATTTAAGTGCTGTAGGTGAAGCTTCCGCACACTCTTTAGCTGATGCTGGCTATGCCACTATCGGTGATGTTCTTGCTGATTCCGCTGAAGAGGTAGCGCAAAAAACCGGGTTACCTATTAGCATTGCAAAAACGATTCAAATTGCCGCAGATCGCTATTTACAAGGAGGTGTGAATCGGAACTAGTGTTTTTTTAGTCCCACGCTTTGTCTTCGTGCTTATGATTCGGTTAGCGGGGAACTTGCAAAAGCTCTTTATGTCATCTTGGTGAATAAATTATTGTTTTTAAATCTGTAAGTATTGCCAGGAAAAAGATTTAAAGAAAGGTTCCATAGAGTTAATTGTTCATGTTTCTTAGCAAAAAATGGTCGTTAAGTTTTTTAGAATTTTGGCGAATTTAGCGCCGCAACTAAGGGTATAGTATTATATGAGTAAAGTCCGTGTTTATGAGTTGGCCCGTATGCTTAATACCGAAAGCAAGATTCTCGTCGAAAAAATCAAGGCTATGGGGATTGATGTTGCGGGGCATCAAAGCACTATTAGTGCGCTTGAAGCTGAAAGAATAAAAACAGAAATTCAAGGAGCGAGCCAACAAAATACCAGTAAGGTCATCTTAAGAAGGCGCCGCCCGAAAGCTAGCGAAACGGAAACTAAGGAATCAGACAATGTTGATCAACCTGGTAGTGAAGAAATTTCTGCAAGCGGCGCTCCTGATACTGAGCAAGCCGTTGAACAAACTCAAGAGGCAGTAACACCAGCAGTGAGCGAAGCTTCGGAAGAGGTTTCGGCCAAATCCGAACCGCGAAGTGAAACTGCGCCAGCGGAATCTGAAGCTACTCCTGTCCAGGCGCTGGAAGAGTCAGTCCCGGAAGTTGCCTCTGTCGCTCCTGAAGTTTCAGAAGCTCCCCAAAAATCCCAAGAAGAAATAATAGCGGAAATTCGCGCTAAGAAAAAAGCTATGCTTTTAAAAGATGGCGCAAAAATTATCCGTAAAGCTTCACCAGAAGAACGGCAACGTGCTTTATTGGATGCTGAGGAAGCAGCCGAACGAGCGCGATCTTCCTATTCAGGACCGCGTTCTCAAAGTAGAGAGGATAGTAAGGGTACGCGGCTCACTGGCATCGGGCTTACAACGGCATTCCCGGAAGAGATTCCTAGAGAAACACCTACCTCAGGATATAAAGGGGCAAAGTCTGGTAAAGAGGAAAAAAGTGCCGAAAAAATAAAGGAAGAAAATGATTTTCTTGAAGCTGAACGCAAAAGAAAAGCTTTGCCGCAAAAAGGACGTCGGCAGCAGATTAATATTAGAGAACTTCTTTCAACAAGCTTAGATCCCGAAGAGGAAACGGACGTTGTTCCCGTCAGATCAAGTAGCAGAAAGACCGTTTATACTCCGTCTGCTATGTCAAAAAGGGACTTGAAACGTCGTCGGGATTTGAAAACAACGAAAATAACCACGCCACGTGCGGCATACCGGGTTGTCAAAATGGAGCAAGATACCATTGCTCTAAAAGAATTAGCTCATCAGATGTCGATCAAAACAACAGACTTGATGAAAAAGCTCATGTCTCAAGGTATGATGCTCACCATAAATAGCGAGGTTGATTTTGACACCGCCAGTTTAGTGGGTAGCGATTATGGCTTCGAGGTTAAGCTGACCAAACAATCAATGGATGATATTTTAAAAGTGCCAGGTTTTGACGATTTTGACGCAAGCAAAATCGTACAACGCTCCCCAATTGTTACCGTAATGGGGCATGTGGATCATGGTAAAACCTCAATACTCGATGCTATTAGAGAGACAGAAGTTGCCGCGGGTGAAGCGGGGGGAATAACCCAGCATATTGGTGCTTATACAGTAACTAAAAATGACAAGACAATAGCCTTCTTAGATACACCCGGTCATGAGGCTTTTTCCCAGATGCGCGCCCGTGGAGCTCAACTCACAGACATTGTTGTTTTAGTCGTTGCCGCTGATGATGGTGTCATGCCGCAAACGATAGAAGCAATATCTCACGCTAAAGAAGCTGGAGTTCCTCTTATTGTTGCTATCAATAAAATAGATAAGCCAACAGCGAATTTTGATCGCGTTTATACCGAATTATCAAACCACAATGTCTTATCTGAAGAGTGGGGTGGTGAAACTCAGTTTGTTAAGGTGTCAGCACTCAAAAAAGTGGGCCTTGATGAATTATTAGAAGCGATACTTCTCCAAGCCGAGGTTCTTGATTTAAAGGCTGTTCCCTCAGCTAATGCCGAGGGTATTGTTATCGAGGCACATTTAGATAAAGGACGCGGACCGGTCGCGACCATTATGGTACAAAATGGAACGCTTCACGTAGGAGATTCTATTGTTGCTGGCATTCGTTCAGGCCGTGTTCGTGGGATGTTTGATTATCGTGGAAATCAGGTGCTTGAGGCTGGTCCATCAACACCAGTAGGCGTTATTGGCCTAGATGAAGTCCCGGTAGCAGGAGATAGAGTCAATCAGGTCTCAGATGAAAAACAAATAAAAGATATTGTCACTTGGCGCATGACCCAGGCGGGTTCGATGTTATCTAAATCGTCAGCGGCAACGTTAGAGGACCTACTAGGAAAAATTTCTGAACAAGAGTCCACTCAAGTACCAATAATATTGAAAGCGGATACCCACGGCTCTGTGGAAGCTCTATGCGATAGTTTGAAAAAACTCAACTCCAACGACAAAAACGTTCTCAACAGAATAGTGCATAAAGGTGTTGGTGCTATCACTTCATCTGATATTTCCTTGGCGGTTGCGACCTCTTCTATTTTGATTGGCTTTAATGTTCGCGCTCCTAAAATTTTAGAAGATGTGGCTGATAAACAGGGTGTGGTCATGAAATATTTTACAATCATTTATGAAGTTCTTGATACGGTAAAATCAATTATGGCAGGCGCTTTACCACCCGTTACTCACGAAGAAATTATTGGGCATGCGGCTGTCCGCGACTGTATAAGCGTTCCCAAAATTGGTCTTATTGCGGGATCAGCAGTCACCGATGGTAAAATTCAACGCAACGCATTTATGCGCCTTCTCCGTGACAATGTCATTATCTACACAGGCAAAGTTAAATCTCTGCGGCGATTCAAAGATGATGTTAAAGAGGTGCTTCAGGGTTTTGAATGTGGCATCGGTCTAGAAAATTGTAATGATATACAGGTTGGAGACGTTGTCGAAGCATATGTTATTCAAGAAACCCCGGCAACACTGGAACTCATTAATCAGTCAAGTAATTGATACCTTGATAGAATATTGGTCATAAATATGGGAATGCGAAAAGATAGATTGGGAGATCAAATTAGGGATTTGATCGCAGAGAATTTTATAGCCGACAAATTTTCAGATCCGCGGTTATCTGGTGTGACGATAACTGAAGTAAAAATGACCCCGGATTTGGGTGTTGCTTATGTTTATTTTCGGACTTTTGATCCAAATTATGCCTCGGCATCTAGCGTGGCACTGGCAAAAGTATCGGGTCGCTTAAAGACGATGCTTGCTAAATCATTGAAGATCAAAAAAATTCCGGAATTGAAATTTTTTTATGATACAAGTATTGAAGAAGCCTCCCGAATCGAGAGTCTAATTGAAAAAATCCATCAAGAAGACAATAGCTAAAAATCTTTCTACAGCATGCTATTATGGATAATTTTTTAAACGGTGTTCTTCCGCTCTATAAGCCTCCAGGCATGACGTCGATGGAGGCCGGACGTCGCATTAAAAAATACCTACCCAAAAAACAAAAAATAGGGCATTTAGGTACCTTAGATCCTATGGCTGAGGGCGTACTTCCGCTCTTGCTAGGAGAAGCGACAAAATTTTTTGATATTCTGATAACCACCCCTAAAGCCTACGAGTTTGAGGTAAGTCTTGGATACGAAACGACGACGCTTGATGCCGAAGGGGAGACCATTAAAACTGGAGGAAAGTCATTATTCTCTGCCGATTTATTGACGCAAGCTTTGCTGCGTTTTACTGGTGGTTATGATCAAGTACCTCCCTTGTACTCTGCCTTAAAGCATAAGGGTATTCCTCTTTATAAGTATGCCCAGCAGGGAACTGCCTTAGACAAACCGATAGAGGATCTCAAGAAAAAATTTGTAAAATTTTATGACCTCAAAATTCTTAGTGTCAACAATAATAAAGTGCTAATTTATGTTTGCTGCTCAAAAGGCACGTATGTGCGGTCCTTGGCGCGTGACTTTGCTTATCATCTTGGGACATTTGGAACTGTGACACAATTAAAAAGGACAAAGTCAGGCGGTTTTTGTCTTTCTGATTGTGTTGCTTTGCCAATGGAGTGCGGCGAAGATCTTTCCTTAATAAAAAATAGTATGATTCCGCTCAAAAAAGTACCCCTACCCCATCCCAAAATATTTCTGACTGATAAAGAAATGATCAAAAAAATTGGCTTTGGCAATGCCTTAAAGGTGTGCTCTGATGATCCACTTATTTTCGAGTTTTTAAAAAACTCACCCCCGCCCTATTTAGAACCGGTACAGGCACTATTTTGTGATGAAGAGGAAAATTTACTTAGTTTAGGTGCCATAACCTCTCCTGCTCCTCATGATTACTTTATGCTTCAAGTTACGCGTGGTTTTAAGATATAATCATTTGTATAGCAAAAGTTTGTACCGTGGGTAAAAAATTATTGTATGGCGTTGCGCTTTCCGAATTGTGCAATTTTTTGGTGTATTTCTGGTATTATCTTTAAAAATGCATAAAGGGAGCCATAAAATGAAAGGTGTTAGGCATCTGTGAAAAAAACTCGTGGTAAAAAATACCTCTTTATGGTCAATCGGGAGTTTCAGCTCAAGTATTTGCGCTACGCTGCAATGGTGGGTTTTGTCTCTACTTTTGTGACCGCCTTTATTATCCTTTATCCTCTTTATGTGTTTCATATTTTGCGCATACCCCGTTTTTTGCCTATGCCTTTTTTGATTGCGATGGGTGTGGGCATTGCCCTTAATATCTTCTTAGTCGCCTTTGTCTCTTTGATTATCACCCATCGAATCGTTGGCC
This sequence comes from Oligoflexia bacterium, assembly GCA_030432875.1. GTDB lineage: Bacteria > Bdellovibrionota_B > Oligoflexia > Oligoflexales > JAGOVF01 > JAUILP01. The sequence goes on from JAUILP010000002.1 coordinate 88,379, forward strand.
CTTTGTTTGCTATGAGTCGTTCTTTTCATGAAATAGAAAGAGGAAAATGGAACTCTAAAGTTCATTTTCGTAAAACAGATGAACTTCACTACGTAGCGAGAAGTTTCAACAGCATGACGGATGGTCTTTGCAAGAAAGTCGCTCTGGATATTGCAGCGTGTGGGGATATTAAACAAGCTCTTAGTGACAACAATCACCAGGAGGGCATTAGGTTGGTTGACCAGCTTGAACGTGATTTTAAGAAACGCATTTCCTCGGACAAAGAAGAAGCTTAAAGGGCTAAAAGTCATGATAGATTATTTATCGGGGCAAGTTATTTTAAAACGACAAAATCATATTGTTGTCGCCGTAAATGGTGTCGGCTATGGGCTTGAGGTGCCCTACACACTGCTTAGCCGCATCTCTCACCTAAGCAGTTCTGACAATATTGTTTTGTGGGTTTATACTTACGTAAAAGAAGACGCGCTTAAACTGTATGGATTTTCATCTTATGAAGAAAAATCTGTATTTGCTACGCTTATAGGTCTGAGTGGCGTTGGGCCGAAATTAGCCCTATCCATACTATCAACTTTTTCTCTAAGGCAGCTTAGTGCTGCGGTAGCCCAAGATCAGCCGCAAGTATTTGAGTCTATCCCGGGTGTGGGCAAGCGTACTGGTGAAAAACTCCTTGTGGAGTTAAAACCTAAGCTAAAGAAACTCATGGAAACTGCTGCATATCAAGAAGCTTTTTCAAATAAACAAAATCCATTAGATGAACAATCTGCTGATGAGGTGATCGTTCTCGGGCGGCAGGTATCAATTGCTCAGGGCTTAGAGCAGACGGAACTACTGCGGAGCGAGTTATCTTCGGCTCTAGAAAATTTGGGGTATAAAGAAAAACAGTTTAGGTTACTTGTCGAAGAAGGCCTTAATCACCACTCTGGAACAGAAAATTTTGCTTCTATTCTTCAAAAAATTCTCACGAGACTCAGTGGTTCAAAAGTATTAGTCGATCGTTCTAGCGCTGAGGGTGAATATTCGAATGATTTGCTGCAAACCTTTTAAAGTGAGTTTTTAAATTATTATGGAAATTAAAAGTAAAACCGATAAAGACATTGAATTGAATCATCGTTTGGTCTCGCCGCAAGAAAGCCATAAGGACCTAAATTTAGAGGCGACAATCCCTAATTTGCGTCCTACGCAATTTGAAGATTATCCGGGACAAGATAGAGTAAAAAATACCCTAAAGATTTATGTCCAAGCCGCGACTGCACGAAAACAGGCTCTGGATCATGTTCTTCTTCATGGACCACCAGGCCTGGGCAAAACCACTTTAGCCAATATTTTAGCTCATGAGCTCAAAGTCCCTTTTTATCATACGACGGGCCCCGCCATTGAGAGACCAGGCGACCTCGTGGGTATACTTACCGCGCTAGAAGCTGGTGCTATTTTATTTATCGATGAAATTCATCGCTTGTCTATTCAGGTCGAAGAAGTACTTTATTCTGCTATGGAAGATTTTCATATCGATATTATTGTGGGACAGGGACATGGCTCTCGGGCTCTGAAAATGCCGATAGAGTCATTTACGTTAATAGGAGCAACTACCAGAATTTCTCTGCTTTCAAGCCCCTTGGTTAGTCGTTTTGGTATTCAGGAGCGACTTGAGTTTTATGAAGAGCAAGCACTTACCCAAATTATGGCACGAAGCGCAACGATACTCGGTATTTCTGTTACAGAAGATGGCGCCTTAGAGCTCGCGCGCCGGTGTCGTGGCACCCCGCGTATCGCTAATCGCTTATTAAAAAGAGTGCGAGATATTTCCGAGGTACGTGGTTTTGCTGAAATCAATCAAAATGCGGTAACGCAAGCCTTGGATCTTTTAGAAATTGATGAGATGGGACTTGATAAGATCGACAGAGGCATTCTGCAAACCATTGCCACCAAATATAACGGTGGGCCTGTAGGCATTGAAGCTTTAGCCGCAACTGTAGGAGAAGATCGCAGTACCTTAGAAGAGGTTTATGAACCTTACTTAGTATACAGAGGATTTTTATCGCGGAGCCCGCGTGGAAGGTTTCTGACAGATTTCGGGAAAAGTCATCTTTTTCGCTTTTAACTTTTATATTAGGTTTTTCCTTTGGACAAGATGAGATTAAAAAAAAAACTGGTAAAATCGCGGGTAAAAATTCATGACCGCACCCAAGTTGAGGCCACCTTTGATTATTCCCTCCTAACTTCAGATACGGGAGATACTAAGTCTCACAATATTACATATCAAGTTGATACATATTTTTTCATCCCTGCTGAAATTGGCCTCAACAAAGAATTTTACAATAAAGAAAACCTATACAATGATATCAGGGCACTTATTCGGCTGCGGGAGCCGACGTTTGGATTTCATGATCTTGTCGAGCCAACGACACATGAAAAAGCATCTCCGTTAGTCTATTTAGAAAAGTTTTTTGCTAACACCGACAATTATTTAGATGAGGACGAGCTTAAAAAAGCCATAAACAACTCGTTACTACTTGGCTGTATTTTCTCAGGCTATTTGGTAAAGCGTTTTAAGCGAATAAAGGAAAAATTTCAGATCCTCAGTAAACTTCATCCAAGTTTAGTGGCTGCTGAAACCGATGATATATTGAAGTTTAGTAAAGAAATCACGGGACGAGCCCATCTAATACTGAAAAAAATAAGAGGTTTTCGTGACATATGCATGGAATGCGCCCCCCCCGTGGCGGAGGATCTCAAACATGAGCTTCATAATGTAGAAGCGTTTTGTAGTTACCGTTTTCGAGATTTTTTGACTGATCTGACTCAGCTATTTGATAGTTATCGCTCATTTTTTGAGACAAACGCCATTGCTGCTCTTAAAAAAAGGGAACTCGCCATTCTCCGTTATGAAAAATATCAGTTTTCAAAACGCGACTTAATTTGGATTTCATCGAGTTCCCCGGCTAACAAAAAAGAACGTTATCTTTTAAGGCGTCGTTTTTTAAAGAAACATATATGGAGTATTCTTTATCTCAATGTCCGTAAACAGGCCATTTTAGGTTTTAAGCATCAACTCAGTGCGATGCTTGCTTCAGGTATCGCCATGGCTTGGTATGTAGGAGCTCAGATCGCGGTTGTCACAAATACTAAATTTGATTTTCTCAGTTTTAATTTTTTTAATATAACCAGTATTGCCGCCATGGCAGCTTTTGTTATGGCTTATGTTCTCAAAGATCGCATTAAGGAACTCGTTAAAACTCATTACAGTTCATTTTTCCTTGGTGATCTTCCTGATCATTTTGAAGATATTTATTATCAGTCCAACTTATATGGCTCAATTAAGCTTGGCAACCTTAAGGAATATACCCATTTGCTGCAGTTTTCCCATATACCCAAATCGATAAAGCGCAAGGTAATGGAGCTAACAAAGTATTCACCTCAGTACTTAGATGAGTACTGTCAATTTTACCGGTACCGTAAAAAAATAATGCTAAAAAGAGATGCTTTATCGATCTTGCAGCACAAGTTTAGAAAAATGCATGACGTGACGCGAATCAATGTCCAGTCATTCGTCAATAGGCTCGATGAAGTGACGCAGCACATGAGAATATTGGAAGCAAATGGATCTTTAAGCGATATTTCGATGCCCAAAAACTATCACGTAGACTTGGCACTCGTGTTCAATATTGAGATTGCCAAGAAGAAAATAAAATACCGCACGGAATATTTGCGCTTGATTCTCAACAAAGAGGGGCTTGTGCGTATTGAGAATTTGTCCGCAAATATTGATGCTAAGTCTGCATAGTAAGACTAACAGGGTCTAAAAAATAGACCTTTTGCCTATCAGTGTCTTTGAGAAACTGGGAAACAATGGTAAAATGGGCAGAGCTTCACGCGTGTAAAAATATTAATGTGCCCTGAAGAAGATCCAGGGTAAAGGCATCCATTTGAGAGTTTTATGGGTGGGCAAAAAATATGCAGCAAAAACTTGCATATTTTTTAAAAAAAAATAACTTAAGAGATTAATCTCAGGTATTGTAATAGAAATCACCTGTTTTTTTAAAGGGGGAATTTCGTGTCCCAAGTCGTCATTACAAAAGATAAATTTACTGAAAAAAGACTGTCCTCACTCCAGCAAGAACGCGAGATCAAAAAGGATGACTTCAGCCTAGGATGGCGGATTTCCGATGTCAGTAAAACGACTACTGCTGAGCGAGTTATCCTCGTTGTGCTGCTCCCCTTTGCTGCCTTATGGACGATGCTCTCTGTTATTATTACGGTAGCGTTTGGTTTTCTTGCCCAGTGTTTTAAAATTGTATCGGGAATATGGAATCTCTTACGGGGGAGTAAGTGATTTTATCGGTTTTGGTGTTTTATTCGATAAGAATGCCTGAAACAGGTATATCTGGAATATAAGCGTTTATTTCTTTATTGTCGCGTGTGTAAATTCTCAGGATTCCCTGATTTTCTTGGATGCTTTTCTCTCCTGTAAAAATATATCCATTCGAGCTGTCTTGCATAAGAAAGCTGCTAAAGCTGTTGCCAATCGCCTGGAAAAGTGGGGTTACGGTGGTTTTACTGCCAGTGTACAGAAGTCTTGAAACCCAGGATCTGGCACTTGAGCTTTCTTCTGTGACTGCAAGAAAGTCACCAGTACCTTTTTCAACAAAAATACCTATGCTGGTCAAAGGCTCGCTAATTTCAGCAAAATCTATATAGCTAAAATCTTCACGAGAAATGACGTCGATCCCATTTTTGCATCCTATATCGGCTTCAGGAGGGCAGAGAGACAAGGCATAAATGCGCGTGCTCGAAAGTGAGAGAGCTATGGGGGACTCTCCCTGCAGAGCTACGGAATTTTCTACGGAAAACTGACTCAATTCACTAGTAGACTGCTGAAACGCAAAGAGCTGACTTTCCTGGGTTATGGTGAAGTTCTCACTGATATTTAGCGCAGTGCTGGTCATAAAGGTTTGCGTTACATTCACATCGAGTGCAAGTCCCATCGGGCGAAAACTGTGAACCGAAGAATCTATTTTTTCTGCTAGGGTGCTAAGAATTTGTAAATCCTTATCTAAGATCCAGCTTTGTTTCGAGTGGGGTGCCGTGATAACGATGCTGTCGTCAAGTGAGCTTTTGGCGGAAAACGGTTCACCATTTTTTAAGGTGAGATCGATTTTTATATTGTTCTTTATGCTAAAAGGTCTTTTATCTTTTTCTTCATTGGCGGTAAAGGTGATGAGATTTAGCTCTTTCAGGGTACTCAGTAAAAAACTCGGGCCGCTAGAAAGCTTAAGGCTCTTTGCCGTGTATCCCACGATTTCACCCAATTTTGTAATAATGCCTTCTTTAAAGTCGTAAAAATAGGCGGAGAGTTTGCCTGTGGTGCTCACCTGTTCTGCAAGAAAAATAATTCCCTTAGCGGATGAGTTGGGGATGGGTTCAGCAAGATACTCTTCGTCGATGTCACTGGTTTGCTCGCGGGATGTTTTTGAGCCACAACTCACGGTGTTGAAATAAAATGCAAGAAAAACTGCCATATAGCAAAAAAAATGCCAAGTAAAGATTTTTTTTGGGTGAAATAGCATGCAACATCCTATAATATAAGGCGACTAAATATAAGGTACCATGTTTTGACAAAGATTTAAATTACGGCTCAAGGATAATGATAAATGGAAGCAGAAAAAAAGCGAAGATGTTTTCTATTTTGCCACGGCGAGATGACGGGCAGCGAGCAAGAAAAATTCTGCGGTTTTACTGACCCTCCCTTGTCCAATCAGGGTAAAAAAAGTGTTTTAAATCTGCGTGACAAATTGGTAAAGGAAGGATTTGCGCTTCCGAGTGTCTGGTACGTGTCCGATCGGCGACGGGCAATTCAGTCCTTCGAAATCATGACGGCAGGGCTTTATGCTCCCGTGGTGCGTTTAACAGAAAAATTGCGTGAGATAAATTTCGGCGCCTATGAAAACCTTACCTGGGATGAGCTGCCCGAAGAGTTTCGAGTGCAGTATGAGAATTATCGAGAGTATCCAATGCGTTTATCGTTCCCCCTCGGCGAAAAATTTACGGAATTTTGCGACCGAGTCAGCACGGGCGCCTTAGAAATTCTTTCTTACGGCGAAGACGATATTGGCTTAATAGGGCACCAAGGGAGCCTTAAGCTCTGGAAGCTCATGGCATCAGCGAGCCCCGTCAGTGAATTTTTTGATACAGAAATAAATTACGGCGAAGCCTTTTCTCTTGAAATTAATGCAAGCGACGTTGCCAATTGGCGGCACCGTCATTTTGGTCCTCCAGGCAAAGCAACACAGGACAACTAGCGCGTTTCCTCGTGGTATTAATGCCCAAGCCCCAGCATACTGGGCGGAATGGTGTCTCTCATAAGTGCGGAGGGAACTGTTATCTTATTTTTTAACTAAAAACGTACGTTAACCCAGTATGTTTGATTTATGTTTCATGTTATGCGGTGTTCCCTATTTGTTAAGTAGCTTTTTTACCCATTGTTCTGCCCTTGCTTAAAAAAGATCTATATCGAGCGAGGCATACCTAACCAGGTCTTTCCTTTTTCCTGAAATCTTCGCATTTACCCTAATTTTTGCTAAAATTACTTAAGCATCCAAAAAAAGTCGGGTCATATTTGTAAAACTGCTCTTTTAAAACATGGGGAGGGGTAAGTAATGATTTATAATTTGGTCAAGTGGGCGGCAAAGGTTGCATTTCTAGGGGTGATTTGGGTATTTATCTTTTCAGCCCGCTTCGAAGAACGAACTTTGTTTTCTATATTACATGGCTATTTAGTTAAAAACGCGGTTATAACCAACCTTACCCAGGAGCTGACCTTTCTCTGGGATCATACAACGGCATCGAGCAAAACGACCATTTCAAAAATATTTGATGGGGAAAATAGCGCCCCCCCCGCAACAGCAGAAATTGATGACGAACTTGATAAGGGCTAATGAAAAAAATGTCCTTAGAAATACAAATCAAGGTGGGACAAAATTAGCCTAGCTTTAAATTGCAATAAAATTAAAAAATAGACATGTTATGCCAACCTAGGGACAGCGGTGTCTGCTTTCGAGGTTGGTTTCTTTTTTGGGGGAGCTAAACTGGGTTTTGAGCTTAAACTGAGAGCTCTTCTGCCCAGATAAAAATTGAACAGGGCCTCATCATTTACTTCTGGTCTAGAAAAAATTATAGTATTGCTTGGCGAAAGGCGGTATATTTCTTCGGTAAATTGAGATACTGCTACACCTTAATGAAAGGAATGTGTCCTTGCCCAAATTGAAGATTGTGACTTGGCCTGCTAAAGTCCTGGAGACTGAGGCTAAAGAAGTTGTTGATTTTAATGATGATTTAAAGAAATTCGTCAGAGATATGCATGACACGATGGTTAGTGCCCGCGGTATTGGGCTGGCAGCCAATCAGGTTAATGACCTTAGACGTGTTTTGGCCATTCATATACCCTATGCCGACAATCGCTATGAGGGGGATAACAAGGAAAATGGCCAGGAAGATCAGGAAGTTGAACCCAAAGAATGGTGGCATAATAAGAGGTTTACCTTTATCAATCCGGTCATTGTAGAAAAAAAAGGCAAAACTTCATACCAGGAAGGTTGCCTGAGTTTTCCTGAAATGTATGATTTTGTGGACCGCGCTTCTGAGGTGATAGTAAAGGCTCAGGATGAGGATGGTAAACCCTTTGAAGTCCATGCGACGGGGTTATTTGCCATTTGTTTGCAGCATGAAATAGACCACATCAACGGGATTGTTTTTATCTCGCGCATGAGCCGCTTCAAGTCTCAACGGATTAGGAAAAAAATGCTTTCCTCCCAAATAAATGCCGAAATTAAGGAACCTGCCCATGAACGTTAAAAAAAAAATTTTATAATTGCCCCCTCGTTACTTTCCGCTGATCCCCTTAGGTATCTTGAAGAAATAAAGTCAATGGAAGTTCTTGGCGCTGATTGGCATCATATCGATGTCATGGATAGCCATTTTGTCCCTGAGTTGACATTTGGTCTCCCCGTCATTCGTGCCCTTAAAAAAGCGGCCACATTACCTCTTGATGTTCATATTATGGTTACTAATCCTGATGAAACGGCTTTAGACTATGTTCATGCGGGAGCGGATATATTAACTTTTCATGTTGAGGCAGCGCGGCATCATCATCGTTTGCTTGAAGCTATTCGCAAAGAAGGTGCTCTGGCTGGCGTTGCCATTAATCCTGGAACCTCTGCCACTGTGCTTAAGTCTTTATACCCATACGTTGATATTATCAACGTTATGACGGTTAATCCTGGTTATGGTGGGCAGTCATTTATTGAGGGTATGCTTTCTAAAATTAAGGGCATTAGGGCCGCTTTAGATTCTGACCCAAAGACAAAACATGTTTTGATTGAGGTTGATGGCGGCATGAATGGAGATACGGGACAAAAAGTTGTCGCGGCAGGAGCCAATGTCCTCGTCGCGGGCAATTTCCTTTATAATGCCCCTGACCGTAAAGTTGCCATGGAGTCACTAGCACGACTGGGGCTGTCTTAGATTAGTCAGATAAGATGACAAAAATTAAAAAAGGATATTATGAGTAATAGAATTTTTAACCTTGGAATGGACGCGTTATCCTGCGCAGATTTGGTGGCTTTTAGTCAAAAAAAAGGCTCAGTTTCTCTGGTATTGTCACCTGAAGTCGCAAAAAAAGTTATGGATCATCGCCGTATTGTCGAAGAGGTGCTCGAAAAAGGAGAAGTTGTTTATGGCATTAATACGGGTTTTGGCTTTCTTGCCCAAGTACAAATAGAGGAAAGAGACCTGGAAAAGTTACAGGTCAACCTTATCCGCTCTCATGCCTGTGGTGTCGGATCTATTATGGCTCCAGAAATGGCGCGTGCGCTCCTACTCCAAAAAATCCACAGCCTCAGTTTTGGTGCGAGTGGCATTAGCCTAGAATGTTTAAATGCCCTAATCGCATTATTTAGTAATGATATCCTGCCCATTATTCCCGAAGAGGGCAGCGTTGGGGCCTCTGGTGATCTAGCCCCCCTAGCCCATCTTGGGCTCACGCTTTTGGGTGAAGGTGATGTTTATTACGCGGGCGAGGTTATGGCTGCAGAGGTCGCTTTAAAAAAAGCAGGTTTAACGCCTTACCAGCCCAAAGCCAAAGAGGGCTTAGGTATAATCAATGGTACTCAGTTTATGTCGACCTTGGGCGCTTATGCTTTGACAAGCGCTTGGCATCTCGCTAAAACCGCAGATATGATTGCGGCCCTGAGTCTTGATGCCATGCGTGGATCCATCAGCCCTTTTGATGCGCGCATTCATGCGATTCGTCCTCATCCTGGTCAAATTGCTGTCGGAGAAAATTTTCTAAAACTCTTTAATTGTGACGATGCTATCCTAGCAAGTCATAAGGACTGCACAAAAGTTCAGGATGCTTATAGCTTTCGCTGCATCCCGCAGGTTCATGGTGCGGTGAGAGGCGCTCTTTTGCATATAAAATCAATCTTTGACTGTGAGCTCAACAGCTGTACCGATAATCCCCTAGTCTTTGAAAACGGTGATGTTATCAGTGGCGGCAATTTCCACGGTGAACCGCTTGCCATGGGGTTAGATTATCTTGGGATCGCCGTATCCGAGCTTGCCAGTATTTCAGAGCGCCGCATTGAAAAAATGACCAATCCTGCCTTTAGCGATCTACCAGCTTTTTTAGTTAAATCCAGTGGTTTAAATTCTGGTTTTATGATTCCCCATGTCACTGCAGCGGCACTCGCTTCCGAAAATAAGGTGCTGGCCCATCCGGCTTCAGTCGATTCTATTCCAACCTCGGCAGATAAAGAGGATCACGTGAGTATGGGGCCAATTGCCGCAAGAAAAGCCTTGAAGATTATTAATAATACGGCGCATGTGCTTGCGGTCGAACTTATTTGTGCGGCACAGGGCATTGATCTCCTAAGCCCTCTAAAACCGGGAAAGTATTTGGCTTCGCTTTATGACCATGTGCGAAAAACCGTGCCTTCTATAGATGATGACCGACCACTTTATAAGGAAATTAGCTTGGTCTCTACCTGGATAAAAAGCGGGGAGCTCCTAGAAATTCCTGAAATTAAATCTTTATCACTGGAATAAAAATGTGAAAGTACAACCGCAAATTTTTTTAGGCCTTATCTTTTTGTTCAGTAGTTTCGCTGGAGCTCAAAAGCAACCTGAAGCTCTAATTTCTCATGAAATGAGCGGAAAATTTAGATTAAACGCGGTAACAAAAACTGCTGGCGATGCTTTTAACCTAGACTTTGAAAAAATATCGACTGCAGAAAAAAAACATGATCCCGTTCATATTTTTTTAGAAGTCAGTACCCCATATAAGAATCTCACGGTTTCACAAATTTATGATATTGATGCAAGTATTGTGGGGCGTTCAGCGGTAAATACATTTCTTGCTTCACAGGTTACCGTCTTCATGAATATGCCAGAGGGGAAAACTCCCATTATATTATTGTCAAAAAAATTTCCTGCTCCGGTGCATATCAAAAGCAGTTCATTTATTAAATATCACACACCGCAAAGCGACTTTCGCATTTTTTAATTGTCTTTTTTGACGGGGAACATCCATTTTGAACGAATTCTCTCACAATATCCCAAGTGCCTACCCAAAGTTTTCTTGGCCAAAATTTTTAGCGGGAACCTGGGCAGGGCGTATACTTTTTGTTAACGGCATCGTGTTTCTCATCACGGCTTATATGAGTCACTCTATTTTTTCATCCGATCAAAGAGTGCTTTGGATTCTTGGCGCTCAGGACCCAGTGAGTCTTGCCCAAGGAGAATACTGGCGCTATTTAACCCCGATGTTCCTTCATGGCGGGCTTATTCATTTTTTCTTCAATTCCATGGCAATATTTTATGTGGGACGTGACCTCGAACCAATATTGGGGGGTAAGTGGTTTTTTATAATTTATTTTCTTAGCGGTCTTGGTGGGAGTATTGCCAGCGCGGTATTTAGTGTGGCCCAAAGTGTTGGCGCTTCAGGAGCCATTTTTGGTTTGATCGGTTCAGGACTCTATTTGGAAAGAGCTATTTCTACGTATATTTATCAGCAAACGGGCGACAAACCTCGGCGAGGTCCCTATATGCTGATGCTGCTTATCAATTTGCCCATAAGTTTTTTGCCTATGATAGATTCAAATGCCCACATAGGCGGTCTTGTTACCGGCTTTATTGCGACATTTGCGATTATGAGGGTAAAAGAAAATCGCATGTTTATGCCCAATGTTCCTTTCGCTCTTGCTGTTATGGGGGGGCTTTGTGCGGTACTTGTTTATGGTGGGCTTAGGGGGCTTGATGCTCAGTACATAACAGAGCGTCTCATTTTTAAGGGCAATGAGGCGACGCAGGTCGAAGAAAAAGTTTTTCATTATTCACGGGCACTACTTCTTGATCCAGAACATGGTGATCTCCTCTTTAGGCGTGGAAGTTTACTGATTAATATGGGAGAAATGAATACCGGGCTTGCCGATTTGGTCAAAGCCAATAAAGATCCGCATATCGGCGAAAAAATAAGTAGCTTTATTCTTGAGTTAGAATCTAAAAATCGAACAGAAGAGGCGGAGATTTTGAAGAAGTATTTTTCCAGTGGCACAAATATTTAGAGAGATCGAGCAAAAATCATGCGGTTTAAGATACAACTATGGCTACTTGGTATCATCGTCAGGTGCTTAGAAAAAACTTGGCGTTATCACTATTATGGCACGGAAAATATCACCCAAGCCGTTGGTGGTAAAGAGAGCGAGAATACAGCGAAAAATTATTTGCTCGCTATCTGGCACCGCTTCGCGCTTCCTGGCGTCACCTCTCATGCTAATCGCAATTTAAAACCGCTGGTGAGTCATTCAAAAGATGGCGCTATGGTCACTTATATCGCAAAAAAATTTGGTCTTGAATGTGTTCGGGGAAGCTCAAGTCGGGGTGCTTCTAAAGCGCTGAGAGAAATGCTTAAAACCCTAAAAAATGGCACCATAATTGCGATAACCGTGGATGGGCCTCGTGGTCCGCGAGGAGTGGTGAAGTCTGGCGTTGTTGATCTCGCGGGTTTGTCTCATCTCCCAATAATTCCTCTCGTGGTCTATCCTAGCTCTGCATGGATTTTAGAAAAAACTTGGGATAAAACGGTTATCCCAAAGCCATTTGCGCAAATTCATGTTGGTTATGGCGAAGGTATTTTTATAACTGATCGAAGTGAAGAGGCGCGGCAAGGTTACAGGGTAACGATAGCTGAAGCCCTAGATAAGTGTGAACATAATTTAAAACAAAGTCTCTAATACCATTTAAAAGCTGCACGCCCAATCACGGAACAAACGACGGTAACCAGAACCATCACCCCAAGCTGAGGGGCTAAGGCCGTTATAGATACGCCTTCTAAAGCGATTTGTCTCAGGCTATCAACCAAAGCTGCCAGCGGAAAATAACGCAGTACCGTCGCTAAAGTGTCAGGGAAATTCGTTAAGGAAAAAAATACCCCAGAAAGCATCATCAGGGGCAAAGTCACTAAATTTACAAGTCCATTATAAGCCCCAACATTATCAAGACGAGATCCCATGAGTATCGCCAGAGCGGTAAAAGCTGAAGTCCCGACTAAACTCACGATGATATAGTCAAGCAAACTTCCCGCGACATGAAAATCAAACACGAGCCAACCAAAAACTAGGATGGTGGTCATTTCGAGCGCGAGAATAACAAATCTGCCTACGATAAAGGAACCAAAGAGTTCATAGGTGCTGATAGGAGTTGCTAAAAAACGTTTAAACAAGTTATTGCGCCTAAAGGCAACGATGGTCATGCCTGTGCCAAATAAGCTTGACGTTAAAATCGACAGGGCGAGGAGTCCTGGGATGAAAAAATCAATATACCGATCACCTGGCCGAGATCTGGGTTGATCAATGGTTTTATAAAAATCAGATCGCCCTAATCCTGTTTGCAAAATATCGTTCACGTAAAGCCGAGATTCACGGGCTTCCCGATTGGCCGGGTCAAACTCAAAAACGATCGCGCCATCTTTTGCGGCTAGGGCAAGATTTATGGTGCCGCGATTAAAAAGATGAGCAAGTTCTTCGGTAGAACCTTCAAATATTTTGAGGTGCGGATCGTTTTCGCTGGCTTTGATGAGATTTTGAATGACAATAGGCTGCTCAAAAACACTCCCTTCTTTTAAAATTCCGATGGGATAGGAGTAATCACCATTTTTGTTAAAGGCAAAACCTAAAATAAGCATCCAGAGCATTGGCACTGCTACAACAAAAAAGGCCGCAGAAGGTTCTCTAAAAACCTCACGCACGCGGCACTTAACTAATTCGCGAAAACTATTGGTCAGCATCGTTATAACTCCTACCGGTCAGCTCTAAAAAAACATCTTCTAAGGTGGAGTCTCTTAACTCCAAAGCCGTAAGCTTAATTCCCAGTTTATCAGTACAGCGGACGAGGCTCTGTATGGCTTCTACGCCAACACTAGCCGTGGCGATAAATCCTCCGTCTTTCATTTTTGCTTTTTCTAACCAAGGGAGTTCCGTTTGCAATTTAAAGAGATCTTCCTGCGCTGCAGAGCTTCCGCAGTCTTCTTTGAAATGGAACCAAAGGGCCTGAGCGCCGCAATATTTTAGGACGAGCTCTTTGGCAGAGCCTTCGGCAATAAGCCGTCCTTTCACCATAATACCAATGCGATCAGCGAGAATTTCTGCCTCGTCTAAATAATGAGTTGTCAGTAAAATACTGCGATTCTCGCTTTTTATTTGTTTGATGAGATCCCACAAATTGCGACGTGACTGCGGGTCCAGTCCTGTGGTGGGTTCATCTAAAAAAACGAGTTTTGGGCTATTGATGAGGGCCACGGCGACATTTACGCGCTGCCGCTGTCCACCAGAGAGTTTTTGCAGACGTTTGTCTTTGACATCATCAAGGTCAAGTTTCGCGATAAGCGAATCAAGGTCCACATGTTCCGGAAAAAAACTGGCAAAGAGCTGCAGTGTTTCTTTTACGGTGTATTTTTGATAAAGCACCGTTTCTTGAAGCTGCACCCCAATGTGAGGGAGTATTTCAGTCCGATTTTGTTTAATGTCCTTGCCAAAAATACTCACCCTGCCTTCATCCCGGTGCTGTAGTCCCTCAAGAATTTCAATGGTGGTCGTTTTTCCTGCTCCGTTTGGCCCGAGAAGTGCGTAACATTCGCCTTCGTTAACTGAAAAACTCAGGTGATCCACGGCACGCTGCTTGCCGTAGTTCTTAACCAAGCCATCAACATTGAGGAGATTCTCGTGTGTTTCTCCCATTATTTTGTACCTTCCTTTTTAGATTTCTTAAAAATATGCGCTTACCAACACGTTCTACTTGCGCGCCTATATATGACGCTCAATACCTAAAAATATTAACCTTTTTGGTTTTAAGGTGCCTGAGCAAAGCAAGCACAGTTTGACCATGAAGTGTGACATTCTAGCTGTCTCTTGACAAAAAGACACCCTATTTTTGCAGGAAACACAAGGATTTTTGAGCTGACGGACGGGCTCTCCTGGGGTAAAGTGCCTTAAGACACAATTTTTTTGGTGGCCGATTTATAAAGCGAAAAAGAGGGAAGACATTTGGAAGGAAACTTGCCTGAAAGTGGCGCGGTGGGCCAGCAGAGCAGCACCGAAACAAAACTTAAAAGAAACTACGATATAGCCATTGTTGGGGGTGGCGTTGCTGGAGTTCTCGCTTACAATCGCTTAAAAAGTCTCCTACCTGAGGCTCAAATCGTCTTGCTTGAAGCCGAGAATGTTCCCGGAGGCAGGCGTCGTATTAGTGATTTTAGCGAATCGCCGTCTTACCGTAGTTATGGACTCAGTTTACTTTCCCGGCAGCTTCTTAGCTTTTGTTATGAGTTACATAAACAAGCCCATTTAGAAGATAGTGTTGCAGAAGAACTTTTTAACTCCTTTCATCAACCCGAAGTGGTTTGTTTGACGGGGGGGAAGCTCATCAGTAAAAAAACTACGGACGAAATCCTAAGTGTAGATATTATTAAAAAATTGGGCGGTGGCTCAGCAGGTGATCAGCTCAAGACCTATTTGGAAAAGGTAGCATCTGATTCGGTATCTGACCCCGATGGGCATGTCCATCCTTTGTCGCGCTCGTGGCCAGGAAACCGAAAAGATGTTGCGCTGCAAATAATTGATAAAATTCTCTATTATTTTGGTGGCGCCGATTCCTGGAATATCCATGAAGGCACCCTTAATTATTTGATCTCAAGTGGCATAAGCGATCAGCGTTTAGGGGACGTCAATACTCTTTGCCGTATTCTTTTAAAGGATTATGACAAAGATTTGGAGAACTGCTTTTTTGGCGCACGGGTGTTTAATGCCGTCCTTAATGCCGACAAAATGTGGGAAATTAGCGCTGGGGGCCAAGTGACTACGTGTCAGGCTTTGGTCTGCTGCCAAAGTCCTTGGGAAGCCTTACGGTGGTTAAACAAAGACCATGTTCCTGCGGATGTTTTGCAGTTGGCTGCTAAGGTGCAGCCAACAAGCTTGGTTTCTCTTTCGACCGTGCTTGACGAAAGTTCTGGCGAAAACCCTCTCCCAGATGTCTGCTTTGTCATTTCTGAGGATGCTCAGGCCATCAAGACCAGCCACAACGAGCTTGTTTTCCGTACGGCAA
Source organism: Oligoflexia bacterium (assembly GCA_030432875.1). GTDB lineage: Bacteria > Bdellovibrionota_B > Oligoflexia > Oligoflexales > JAGOVF01 > JAUILP01. Next base: position 104,027 of record JAUILP010000002.1, read on the forward strand.
TTCCCTTTGAGCATTCGCTTCAGTCTCCCTCGGTACTTAAAGCTATTAAGAGTTTAAAGCGGGCACAAAAAAAATACGCAACTCAATTTGATGTTCCTCTGGATCTTAGAGCTGAACACGTGGCTCTTTTAACTTCGGCGTGGACGGTTAGTTTGGCTGCCTCCGACCGCAAATATTTTGAACGCATGGAAAAACAAAAATTTCAAAGTGAAAAGCTTCTCTTTATTGGGGATGCTTATGGCGAATGTCTGAATGGTGATGACAACATAATCAAGTCTCTTCTTGCCGCTAGTGGCATACTTTCACAAAGGAGTGGAAAATAAAAATGAATGAAAAAATAATTGATGGAAAGGCGCACGCCCTTCGGGTTAAAGAAAAGATAAAAGCGGAAATTCAGGCGACTTGTGGAAGTGGCCAGGTGCGTCAACCCTGCCTCGCCGTAATTCTTGTCGGAAATGATCCAGCAAGTGGTGTTTATGTGCGCAACAAAGAGCTCGCATGCCACAGTATTGGAATGAAGTCAGAGAGCTTCCGCCTCGATGAGAGGGCCACTGCAGCTGAGCTTGAGGATATTATTCATAAACTCAATGAAGACAAAAATATAGACGGCATCTTGCTACAACTCCCTTTGCCACGGCATTTGGATTCTTTTCATTTTATTCCGATGATAGATCCCAAAAAAGATGTTGATGGTCTAACACCGAGTTCTCAGGGCCTGATAAACTGGAATAAACCCGGCCATCGCCCCTGCACACCGGCAGGGATCATTTACCTGTTAAAAGAAGAAAATATTCCTTTAGTGGGGGCAAATGCTGTCGTTATTGGGCGCAGCGTTTTGGTTGGTTGGAGTGTTGCCACTCTTTTGCAGCAGCAGGGTGCAACGGTGACTGTAATTCATTCCAAGTCAAAAAACCCCGAAAAGATTTCTCGCACAGCCGATATTCTTGTTGTCGCAGCGGGAAAACCTCTTCTTGTCAATAATGAGTGGGTCAAAGAGAAGGCAACAATCATTGATGTTGGTATTCATAAGACTGAAAAGGGCTTAGTCGGTGATGTTGATTTTAAAAGTGTTATAGAATTGGCCCATAAAATCACGCCTGTTCCCGGTGGCGTTGGACCTATGACCATTACCATGTTGATGAACAATACCTTTGATGCTTATAAGATGAATTTGGGCATTGAGTAAAGTAGTAACGCATTATATTTATACAGATGCGAGCTTTGCTCATCAGCAAAAGACGGCGTGCATCGGCTTTTTGGTTTTTAGGGATCAAAAAAGCCATGCTGCCAATATTTTTGCCAATGCGACGCTGCATACCTCTATCATAAGTGAAAAAAACAACATCCGAGCAGAGCTCCGCAGCTTTATTTTGGCGGTAAATTCTGTAAACTCTGATCCGGAAAATAAGCTTACCGTCTATACCGACTGTCAAGCCATTAGCGCACTTCTTTCACGGCGAGAAAAACTCCAAAATGCTGATTTTAAGAGTTTGGGCAGTGGCAAGATGCTTAGTAATGCTGACCTTTATCAAGAATTTTTTGCCTTAAATGACAGTGTAAATTGGCAAATAATTTGGTTGAAAGGCCATAAAGCACAGGGGGATCGTACCTGTGATGATAAAAATTTTAGGTATCTTGATCAGTGTGTTCGTAAATCACTGAGAACATATTTAAAGAATCTGAAAGACATTTAGGCGTTTATTATCTGAGCCCGAGTGCATTTTTGAATTTGCATTTACCCAAGAAATCTTTTAGAGCGGCTATTAAGCTTGGGATATTCTTTAGGAACGATTTTTCATGCACCATCAAAATCCCAAACGATAAATACCACATATTTTTTTATATCGGTTATGGGTATAACTTTATTCACTACATTTGGGACACCTGTTTAGGGTCGAGGTAGTCTCTTAAAGCATCACCCATAAAATTGAGGCTAAGAACGAGGATCATAATAAAAAATCCCGGAATTAAACTTAGATGCGGCGCTTCAACTAAAACGGTGCGTCCTTGGCTTAAGAGAGCCCCCCACGAAGCCGCACCTCCTTGAGAGCTTAGGCCGAGAAAACTGAGGCTTGCTTCAATAAGAATAACCCCGGACAAATTAAACGTTGCCATGACAATCACCGGAGCCGATATACTAGGCAGTAAATAGCGGAGCATGATCCTCATATTGCTGAACCCAAGAGCTTTTGCGGCAACGACAAAATCCTGCTCACGGATACTTAAAACACCCGAGCGCACAAGCCGGGCATAAGAGGTCCATCCCGTGATACTGATGGCAAAAATCACATTGATCGTGCTTTGCCCCATAAGTGCGGTGAGGGCCATCGCCAGGAGAATCGTTGGAAATGCCATAAGGAGATCCGTGAGGCGCATAAGCGAAAAATCTATAATACCGCCAAACTTTCCGGCAATGAGCCCTAAGACAACACCGGTTGTCATTGTAATAATAACCGTGCTGAAGCAAATAATAACGATAGTGCGCGCACCCCAAATAATACTTGTGAGGACGTCCCCCCCAAAATAATCAGAGCCGAGAATATGCACACTGCCGGGCGGGGATAATCGCATGGATATGTCGATATCATCAAGGCCAAATGGCGCTAATAATGGCGCAAAAATAGCAACTATGACGAGAAGCGTGATGCAAATGAGGCCAAAGCCAATGCGCGTTTTCATGGTCCTATCCCTAGGATAAGTGAATATTTTAAAATCATTTTAACTGCACCCTTGGATCTGCAACCGTGTAAATAATATCGATCATGGTATTGACGAGCGTGTAGCTTAGAGCAAAAAAAAGAACGCAGCCTTGGATCAACGGGTAATCCCGGTTATTTAGGGCATCAAGAAAAAGACTTCCCATCCCCGGCCAATCAAATATTTTTTCCGTAATAACCGCTCCGGTTAGCAGAGCGCCAAACTGAAGGCCAACCACAGTGATTATAGGAAGAAGGGCATTGCGGGCGGCGTGCTTAAGAATTATTTTGGGTGGCGATAACCCCTTGGCTCTAGCGGTGCGTAAAAAATCTGATTTTAGGACCTCAAGAAAGGCATTTCTGGTGACTCTCGTAAGAATCGCTGCGAGAGGAATAGCCAGAGTTGCGGTCGGTAAAATATAACTTTGCCAGGACTGTTTTTCTGAAACCGGAAGCCAGCCCAAATAGAGAGAAAATATGAGCACAAAAACGGGGCCAGTCCAAAAAGTGGGCATGGATATACCAAGCAGCGCAAAAAATACCGATAGATAGTCAGCAGGTTTATGCGCATGTGTTGCGCTGAGAATTCCTAGAGGCATAGCAACACACAGAGCCAGAGCTACCGCCAAAAACGCGAGTTGAACAGTCGGGGCGATTCTTTCCACCAGAAGTTCGACGACGGATTCTTTGGATAACAAAGAAATTCCAAGGTCCCCCTTAAATACACCACCTAGGTACGAACTTATTTGCTCCGTAAAAGGGCGGTCGAGACCAAGAGTCGTGGCTAGTTTGATCTTGTCTGCTTCGCTAGCCATATCGCCTAGAATAATATCAACGGGATTCCCAGGAACCAGGTGGATTAAGGAGCCGACAAGCAAAAGGACGCTAAGCATCAGGGGGAGGGCAAATAATAAACGTAAAGATATTGTCTTAATCAAGGTTATATCCCGAGATAAATTTTTTTAGTTTAGAGAGCGAGACTATCCGCCATTTATAACCCTTGCTCAAACCTCTCTCTCAAGCTTGAATGTCCCGTCCTAGGGCTGTGTTTCTCACCCCTACTCCTTATTTTAGAAATACCTTAGCCAAAGACCGATAACGGCCATCTCGGTAAATCGTGTATCCTTGAAGATTTTTTTTATGAGCGACATAAAGATCTTCATGCCAAAGGTAAATATAGGGGACTTCATCAGCAATAATTTCTTGAGCCGCATCATATATTTTTTTTCTAGTCGCAAACTCGATGGTGCTTTTTCCCCTGTTTAAAAGGTCGTCCAGAATAGGCGTGCTAAAATAACCTCGGTTGCCGCCATTTGGAGGAAAACTTTTACTTGAAAAGGCAAAATTAAGAATATCAGGATCCTTAAAGCCGATCCAGGATAACGACCACATTTGTACATTGCCTTTTTCGACATTTTGTTTAAACCGACTCCAGTCGCTGACATCAATTTTTACATCCAGATCAATTTTTTTTAACTGAGCACTAATAGCTCGGGCAATCGCAATGCGCGTTATATTAGTTGTCGTCGAATAGGTCAAAGAAATAACCTGAGATGAGGGGATCGGGATCTTGGTTTGTTTTTTTAATTCAGCGAGCAATTTTTGCGCTTTTTCTAAATTGTGAGGGAAAGAACTCACGCTAGGGCTATAATACTTGTGTTCCGGCGGAAACATTTGTTCTGCCAAAGTCGCAAAATCCTGCATAATGTATTTGATGATGGCTTCGCGGTTTATGGCATATCCAATGGCTTGCCTGAGGTTTTTGTTACGGAGCAAAGGATCACGCATATTAAATGCTAAATAACCTGTATTAAGGCCAAATTTTTTGCTGACCGTGATGTGTGGTAATGAGGAAATAGCATTGATTTTATCTCGACTTATTAAGCCTTGGACCAAATCAATCTCGCCACTTTTTAATTTGGCATACGCTGTTGTTTCATCTTTTATTATTTTTATGATAATACGAGTGCTCTTAGCTGGTACACCTAGGCTGTAAGATGGGTTTTTAGTGAGGATCATTTCCGTTGGGGTGATACTCACAAGGCTAAATAAACCACACGTAGGCGGTTGATCTTTAACACTGAGAACCTGATCACTGGTACTAAATTTGAGGGGAACTATCCCGACAATTAAATTGCTTTGAAACGCTGCATCGGCCTCTTTGAGCTTAAAAATAAGGTGATTAGGACTCGGGGCCACAATGTCTTTGATATTGGTAAAGGCACCGTGGCGGGGACTTAAGGATTTTTCTTTGCTCAAATAATCATAGAGGCTTTTTACGGTATTGGAAGCGACAGGGGAACCATCAGAAAAAACTATGTTCGGTTTTAACGCAATATGCAGCTCAAGGGGATTCTGCCATGTGTAAGATTCAGCGAGTTCACCCACCAACTCACCATTGGCGTCGAAGGTAAACAGCGAACAGGTTGTGAGATCCTCTAAGTACTGGCTATTGGCATCTGTTGCGTATCTTGGATCAAGGGACCGCGGTTTCGTATCCCAGGCTATGGTGATAGTATTGGTATCTTGTGTGGCATTTTTTGGGTGTGCCATTCCTAATAGCAACAGAGAGGCTATAATCAAGGGGCATGTGTAAAAATTTGGTTTCATAAAGCTTACCATTGTTTAAGGGAAATAGCTGTTATTCCATGTGGTTTTGGCCTAAAAATTCTAGCATTTTGCCTTATTTTGTTTCAAAAAAGCAAAAAACACGCTAAAAATGGTGAACCCGCTTGGCCTGCCGCAAAATGCGGCGAGATAGGACGCATTAATATCAATTCGTCGGGTATGGAAAACAGTAAACGTCATTTTTAAAGTCATATAGATAGTGTTTTCTATAGTATAGCTGTTAACAGGAAAATTTAAACCCTAAGTCTTTACTGTTTTGCGGAAATTGACCTTTAATTTTAACCGAAATTAACTTATGGAGAATTTTATATGTATTTGGATAGGAAAATATCGCTTAGTCGTCTTAATAGAACGGTGGAAAAACTTGGCAAGGGTGGAGCCTTATTTTTGATGTCGCCTCCCGAATATGTGCGCAACCGCAGTACCAGGCATACATATCGCCAGCATAGTTTTTTTAACTATTTGACAGGATTTAATGAACCAGAAAGTGCTTTGATCATTAACCCTGAACTTGGGAGTGGCAAAACAGTCAATATATTTTTGCGTCCTAGTGACGCACTGGCGGAACTTTGGGAAGGACGACGCTTGGGAGTTGATGGTGCCATGGAACACCTAGCCGTTGATCGCGTTTTTTCCATAGATGTACTTTGGCAAAAATTACCTGAACTTTTAAAAGGCGCACAAGAAATTTATTACGAATTTGGTCAAGATCCTCGAGCAGATCTTGAGTTCACGGCTATAGTAAAAAAACTGAAAGACCGCACCCAAAACCATACGGCAGCTATACTTGATATGGATAGGCTCGCCGGAGCTCTTAGGGTGATAAAATCAGAAGATGAAATCGTCCTGCTTGATGAAGCGGCGCGCATCACTGAATTAGGTTTTGCTCGGGTTCTTGATTCCCTTAAGCCTGGGATGAATGAACGCGCAATCTATGGCACATTAGTAGGAGAGTTTTTAAAAAACGGTGCGGACATGGAAGCTTATTCTTCTATCGTCGCGGGAGGGCCAAATGCTTGCACACTGCATTACACAGAAAATAATGCTTTACTTAATAGTGGCGAACTACTCCTAATAGATGCGGGAGCTCAGTACCGTTATTACGCTTGTGACGTCACAAGAACATTTCCTATTAATGGCTCGTTTTCTCAGGTGCAAAAAGAAGTCTATGAAATTGTTCTAAACGCACAAACAAGCGCAATTGAACTTGCTGTGGTGGGTTCCACGTTAAAAGATCTGCATCAGCAGGTTTTAAAAGTCTTGTCTGAAGGCCTTATAAACCTTGGCGTTATAAAGGCAGGTCTTGAAGAAACTTTAGAAAAGCAGCTCTTTAAACCCTATTATCCTCATAACACAAGCCACTGGATCGGTATGGATGTGCATGATGTGGGTATTTATAAGGAAGGGGATCAACAGATAGATGTTCCCTTTGCTGCGGGACACTATTTTAGCGTTGAGCCTGGGCTTTATTTTGATAAAGGGGCCAATGATGTGCCCAAAGAGTTGCGTGGGATAGGTATTCGGATTGAGGATGATGTTTTGATAACAAAAGACAAACCTCGAGTTGTTACAAGTAAAATACCCAAAAATATTAGTGATATAGAGAGAGCTATGGACCGTGGAGTCTAAAATATCCTGGGACAAGATTATTCATGAGCATTTGTGTCACCTTAAATCTCACTATGGGACGATAAATGCTCAAATGCCTAAAGTATTTGATTTTATAGAGTGGCGCTATGCTCCTGGGCGACAAATTTGCCATATGTCTAAATATTAGTTGCTTTTATGCCGATGAGGATCTGCTAGCAGTGAAATCTTAAAATCTAGGCAGCCGTCCAGGGTCCCGTCATTCTCGCGATGCTCGAATGACGGGAAAGGTTAATGATAGTAAGGTTTTCAATGAATTTTGATTCATCCATCCAATCGTCCGAATTCCTTGAGCAATATTTTTAAAGCCCATTA
>JAUILP010000157.1 GCA_030432875.1 Oligoflexia bacterium
TAATGGGCTTTAAAAATATTGCTCAAGGAATTCGGACGATTGGATGGATGAATCAAAATTCATTGAAAACCTTACTATCATTAACCTTTCCCGTCATTCGAGCATCGCGAGAATGACGGGACCCTGCAGTAAACGGCCTATTTATGATCTCACTTGCGGTGTCCCTTTAAATCAGTCAGAATCAGCACCATCTAGGAGCCTATGACCCACTAACAGGAAAACTGCTCCTATGGGGAACCTATGTGTCTTGAAAAAATTTTTAAAAATAGTAATTTGTCCCAGTGCCCTACCTTGACCTCAGCCGGATGGAGCGTGATGTGACCACCCCAAATTTGCCCCAAAAAGTGGTGACCTTTCGCCACAAGGTAATCCCGTCACAGACAGGACTTAGGCTTGATGCGGCGATATTTGAAGGCGGCATAGGTTTATCCCGCCGTAAAATTAAACATATCATTGATATCGGCGGCTGCTACGTCAACCGAAAGAGAGTGCGCATTGCTTCCAGAAAAGTCACGGCGGGCGATCAAATTTCATTAGAATACCGCGAGGAAAGCTTTAGTATACAAAAAGATGAGCTTTACCCTCTAAATAACGAGCATATTGTTTATCATGAATTTAACATCCTCGCCCTCAATAAACCTGCAGGGCTTGTGGCGCAAGCGACGCGAACGCAAGCGGTACAGCACGCAGGTGTGAGCGTTAAAGAATTTGTAAAGCGGAAAAATATCCCTTTTGATGATATCTACCAAATTCACCGTTTAGACCGCGAAACATCGGGTCTTATGCTATTTGCCACTCAAAAAAAAGTTGCGCTTTGGCTCGCCGAAGAGTTTAAAGAAAGACACGTGCGTAAAACCTATTTGGCTGTATGTTTTGGTATACCTAAAACGGATTCTTTTGAGGTTTCCTGTCGGTTGTCGCCCATAGACAAAAACACCTCTAGAGTCCGCGTTGTCAGTGAGCATGGCAAAGAGTCAAAGACCCAGTTTCATGTTCTGGCTGTCAACAAAGAGCTCAAAACCTCACTGCTCAGTTGCCATCCCGTCACAGGTAGAACCCACCAAATCCGGGTTCATTTAGCAAGCCAAAATTTGCCGATTTTTGGCGACAAACTTTATGACACCGAAATCAGATATTCGCTCAGCGATGAATTAAAACTTCTTTTGAGTCAGCGCCATTATTTGCACGCATTTAAACTAAAATTTAGGCCGAGTGCCTCCCTTGATTATGCCAGTATCACCGCACCATTCGATAAAAACTTCCAAAAGGTGTTAGAGATCTTGTTTAAGGAAAATTTCACGCATTTGTACGAAGAAAAAGAAGAACAAATATAATAGAACCCATACAGAATTTACTGACTTCATGGCAATCTTTTTAACGACCTGCTTTATTTTGCTGTTATTAGGCGATTTGATACCTATAAATTCAGGCGACTGCTACGAGCACTGCGATCTAGATACCATCCATCCAGCGCTAATAGATGAAATGAAGGCTTAAATTCAAACTCTTGTAGAGCAAGCTTTCTGATTGGTTTCGCGGTAGGCAGCTGAAATTTTCTTGGGTTTTCGTTTGAAGTGGCCTTCATTGCCGCAGTTTGACAGTCAAACCTAGGTTCCGAAAGTTCCCTTTACCCCCCCCTTTAAATTAGGAACTGATTAAATAGCAAAGATTTTAACTTGCCAAACATCTGGCCAACCTCATCGTTGGGGGAGGGGGTGAAAATATTATTCTTGTTGGCACTGGATTATGTCGGTAGCCGCCAAATCTTTTCCATCACCAGTAAATCTAGGATCAAAACAGATCTTTTGGTAAAGCTTGGCTTTAACCTCTTCGCTTGAGCAGAAACCCTCTCCTCGCTCTTCGATTATAATATTTTCATTGCCTATAACAATCGATGCTTTACAGATAAATTTTTTCAGCTCTGTGGAGGGGGAACATACTGTCGCTGGGAGCATAAGTGGCGGGCAGCGCATTTCTATAGTGGCCTGGGAATCTTCACTTGATAGGACGTTTTCACCTGAACTTCCGAGACTATTTTCATCAGATATCTGAGAAATCACACCGCTAACATCACCTCCTTTTGGTGCGATGCCTGATTCATCTCCCCCCTTGCTCGTACTCATAAATGGATCGAACTGATAGCAATCAAGTCTTGCTTTTGATTCAGAGGCATTTGTAGAAAGAACTACATCTCTATCAGCTGTTAAAGCTGTTGAGGCAGATTCATCCTCCCCTGAAAGTTCGCCTCCACCCTTTTTATTCTCAATGGTTGCAATGTTTTCCGAGCTTACAACTGACTCTTGTTGATCTGGAGGCAAAGAAAAATATTCATCAAATAAAATAGAACACCGCAAATGAACACAAAGTTGTTTCGAAGGTTTTAGTTCCTTGTGGGTAAAATCTGTTACCGACCAATTTCCTGAATCATCTTCGCAAAGTGATAAAATAATCTTAGGAGTATCACCGCAATATTCAGGGGGCAAATAGGGTTTAGATACAGGAGCGGTCATAGGTTCAGAAGCAGATACACAACGTGCCGCACCATTATAATCACTACGAGCAATGTTGTCTGGACAAACACCAGAATTCGTCTCGCTTTCTTCGTTTAAAGCTAATAGGGGGGCCTTCACTTCCGGTAACTTTTCCTCATTTCCTTGAATATTAACTTCAATATTTGAAGTTTCTACTTCACATTCATTGCAAGAGCTTTCCGATGAGTACGTTGGTTGATTACATAAGAGTTCAACATCTTTACGCATAGTATTTAAATCTAGGTTCTCGAGAAAAGATGTTAAAAGCGTTTTTTTAGTTGTTTTTTCTGCTGCTGCAGCGGCAGCTGACTGTGGCGCAGGATCTCTTTTATTATCTTTGTCTATATTTGGGTCTAATGTGCAGGCATAACCGAAATAAATAGGGAACAATGATAATCCTAAAAAATAGTTTTTCATTTTCATACTCAGCATTCCTTACACATTAGTTTCGAATGAAGCACAACTTAACTATCTATCGGCTACGAATAAGAATGAGATGAGAAATTTTTTTAATAATTTGATATTGCATTTTTTTTCCACCTCTTTAACAAGTCAGGTTATAAGAAGTGTTAGCTAATAAGCCTGCTAAGACTAAAATAAATAACAGGCATTTCCATTGATTTCGCTCCGCTCATTCAATGGAAATGCCTGTGGTTAAGTGATTGATAGAATAAAACTTTCCCCGCAGGCTTGGTACTTGGCTTCTGCCGCTTTTGGCTCTACGATAT
>JAUILP010000158.1 GCA_030432875.1 Oligoflexia bacterium
TGCTCGAACCATCTGTGGCTAAAGCGATGAGAGAATCAAGCTCATCACTGAAGCCCGAACGAAAAACCTGCCCACCAGACCCAAGAACACCGACTTCATCTTGCAATGCACTCGCTAGCAGTTCATTGATAACCTTTGCGTGTTCACCTAGTGACTTCAGGCTATTTTCAATATTTCCTGCAGGAACATCAATGCTATTGAGCTCTAGCAAAAAATCGATCACCCTGGTGAGAGCTTGTTTAACTTTTGCGAGTTCCACGGGGGTGACTTTAGCATTGCCTAACCTAATGGCAAGTCGCTCCAAATCCCCCATACCTTTAAGAAGACCACGCAGTCGCCCAAGTTCCATTTCTCCGACTTTTAAAAAGAGCTCGACCTTTTCAAGCCGAGATGAAATTTCAATCTCTTCAGTTAACGGGTGCGCCAAATGACGACGTAGCAAACGCGTCCCCATGGGCGTTACGGTCTTATTTATTATCTGATATAAACTCCCATCAACTTGCCTGCGCCGCTGCGACTCAAAAATTTCTAGATCGCGTAAAGCATATTCATCAAGAACAGGAACAGAACTGCCCAGAAGCGGACGGATAGTTAAAAATTGCTGAACAGGCATAAACTGAGAAATAATTTGATTAAGAACGCCCGCAACGACAGGATAAAGGACTTCGGCTTGAGGGTTTTCAGACAAAAACCCAACTTCGTGGGTGCCAAAAACATCCTGGAGGATTTTTTTTTGCTCTTCGGAGGAGGCAAGGATATGTTCATTAAAGTAGCTTATGGCTAAGGGCTTAACAGCCAAATAATTTTTAATTTGCGGCTTAAGAACGGCTTCAAAAAAACGTCGGCAAATGATTTCTTTGGGCTCATAGGTCTCGAGTAGAGTGATAAACTGAGAAAAGTCACGTAAAACTGCGGCTTTAAATTCACCGGTAGAGATATCAGCCAAAACGACCGACAGTAATTTTGTCTTAGAATCTTCATGGATAGCCATGAGATAGTTCGCCTGCTGGGGGTCAAGACCTTCTAGTTCATCAATACATCCTGGGGTCATTATCTTGGTAACTTCTCGGCGTACGAGTCCCTTTGCCGCGGAACTGTCTTCCATTTGGTCCGCTATCGCTACCTTGAAGCCTTTACTCAGCAACTTAAATATATATCCTTTGGCGCTATGGTGCGGGACGCCACAAAAGGGAATTCTCTCTCCCTCTTTGCTTCTTTCCCGGCTGGTCAATACAATATCAAGAATAGGAGCGATAACCTCGGCATCGTCACCAAAAACTTCATAAAAATCACCCATTCTAAAAAAAAGAACGGCGTCGCCAGCCTGGGTCTTTAGTTGAAAATACTGCTGCAGCATTGGTGTTAACGCACTAAGATCTTTATTGTTATCTCCCGACATGCCTTTGACTCTCATATTATAAATTTGTTTATACTCATCAAATGACCATTTTCCTAAAAACAGCCGGAGCATAATTGATAACGCGTTGATTTTTCCACCTTTTTAAGGGGCTTAAATAAATCAAACGTATATACATGGCACAACAGGCTGGGCCTAGGTTTGCCTAGAATACAATTTTTTTTAGCTATCGGGAATGTATTTTCTCAGTCGTTGGGCTTGCTAGCTACACATTAGAGATGGGAAAAACTGGTCGTTTAATCCCGGCAGCAATCAATGCTTCATTGCCTCTAACCAGAATGTCAGTCTGCAAAGCTTTTTCAAATTTAACATCAATGACATAACACTTGACCCGTATTTGCATAGCTAAACTGTTAGCAAATTCAACCTCATTAAAAACCAGGGAAATTGGTTTTTTCAGGTAAACAAATCGCGAAGTAGCAGCAGTTTCAGTAAGAATCTTTTGAGCCATTTTGAGATCACAATTTAAAGAGACGTGAAAGTTTATTTCAATCATCATATTGAGCTCACCAAAGTTACCTGACGAGACAAGCTCTGTAATAAATTTACTATTCGGAATTGTAATAACCGAATCATCGAGGGTCACTAAGCGAACAGCTCTTAAACCGATGGCAGTTATCTCACCATAAGAACCACTAAAGGAAATTCTGTCACCGACTTGAAAGGGACGATCAAAAAGCAATATCACGCCCGCGACTATCGACGAAATAAGATCTTTTATAGACAGACCCAAAGCGACCGCTAGCGTGCCGCTTACCGCTAGTAACAGCTCTTTTGGGGGGTTTATCACGCCATAAAATAAATACCCGCCCCCTATGATATAGAAAAGAAAAGAAATTATGGTTATAACCTGCGCAATAAGCAAACGTCGAGAGGGAATACGCGTATTAAGCTGTTTACCAACGGCATTGATAAACTTTACGGTAATAGCCAGGCAAAAGAAGGAAAAAAGGAGCACACCGATTTTGGTGAGACTAAATATCTCCATTATATCATCAACAGGCATTATACTTTGGTCACTCATAGAGAAAGTTCTTTCCCATTAAAAAATAATCGATAATATACTGTGCTCGCGAAGAAATCCGAAAGCGTTGTTCGCTGTCTTCCCATATCAAAGACTTGTCAAGACACTCCTTCAAGCAATTTTTGATAACAAACTCCGCTATACACGTCACCTGCTCAAGTTGACTTTGAGTAAGGTTATCATGACGAGATAATGCTGCCAATGTAAACAGAGCTTCATTGCTTAAACCCGAGACAACACTCGAGTGAACAAAAAGTGGCACCCCCACATCTACGTACCCTGTAGGGTGAAAAGTAATTGCTGAGACCCAGTACATGAGAGCGGCACGAGGATTCCCGCGCGACTGCCCCCAAAGCAACCTAAAAAATTGAGACTCAGCCTTTTCGCCCAAGGCGCTGCCAGAGCCATATGCTTTGATTGAATCATCGAACTTTCTCTGCAAACCACTTTGAGAATGTCGAAGCGTGATGAGCTTTTGAATTTCTACATCTTTCCAACCAGGAATCGTAAAAACATCGCCGTAAAAATGATCTTTTCCAAACACACCATTTAAATGGCTCCATGCCCGAGCAGTAATGGTAAAACACCATAAAATATTTTTAGTTTTTAGACCTATCATTTGTAATAAAAGGTTATACGAAACAAAACCGCCAATTTTACTTAAAAATAAATTGTGAATGTCATCTACAAAAAAGACGATAGGTTCCTTTTGCTCCGCGTCAAAAAGATGCAGATCAGCGACAGAGTCTAGCTGATATCCGAGCAAGTCGCTTA
>JAUILP010000159.1 GCA_030432875.1 Oligoflexia bacterium
TAGATGAAAAATTATTATTTAAGTCTTCTGCTTAGTGAATAAGAACGAAATCATTCAAAGTGGCTACTAACAAGGGGTTTAAATTACGCGCCAGCGACCAATTAGGCCAAGGGGCTATACACTTAGACTAAATTTACCTCATGGCTCATTTTTGGAATAAACACCGGGGTGTTCCCAATTGGGAACACTTATTCATACTTTTTAAAAAATCCCCGTTCCAGTCCATAAATTAAGTGATAGTTACGAGCCGCAGAGTCACTCAAATTTTGCTCCTATAGAATGTACTCTTCTGGAAACCACCAAAAATATAATTTTGGGCCTAACAACCCATTGGAGACAATTTTTTTCAGATCTCAAAAAAGATGTAGCATGACGCTACTATAGAATAACGCCTAAAAACTTAGCATTATAAGGAAATATCATGTTTAAAAAATATTTATTGGGACTCGCAAATTTTGCGCTGCTGTTAGTGCCAATTTCTTGTAAATCATATCTAGAAAATAAGCCTGAAAGCCAAGAAAAATCGATATTAACTTCTGGGTCCATCATCTGGACAGGTCCCGTAGCGGGTAATGATGAGCTTTGCTGGTATGAAGCTCCCTTAACGAGGGGGTCATCTCTTGCAACTCTATTTAATGATCTAAATAGTTATTACAAAAAAGTTTTGCAGTACCAAGACACGAAAAATAAAAAGAAGTTTGGTCCAGCAATTATAACAGAACTTAATGCTTTGAAGGAAAAAATAATTCGGGCTCGGCTTGAAAATTCTCAAGTGTATGTTGAAATCAACCAAGCATTTAATAGCTCTCGAAGTCTCTCAAAATATTATTTGCCCGTAACCGAGGTAGCCAAAGAGTTAATGAATAATGCCAAAAAGTACCAAAATAATTTATTTTGGTCTTTTCCTACCCTCTATGCTGCTGTTAGTTACACGCCATTTTATTTGGTGCCAATGGTCTTAGAAGATATTGGTACTAATAAATTCCTAATGAAAGTTATGGCCAATGAGCTTGAAAAAGGAACATTTGTTACTTCGGGGATACCGCCTTATATACATTTAAATCAAGTTATTTCCACTGTCGATAATAGCAACAGTTTAAAAACCAACAAAACTGTCTGCCCCGCACCAAGTAATGATTCAGTTATCGATCAGAAAAATTTGGTAATTAAAATCACCGAAGAATATTTGCTCAATTCTGATCTTAGTTTTTAAAATGCTTAAGGACCACATAAGTAGCACCATGATGAATAGTGTCTATGCTTCTATTTTAACATAAGAAATATGGCCTTTAAGTTTGAAAAATCAGCACATAATCCCGTTTAACACCCCTCTCAGAAAATTTTTTCCGGGGATATTTTCATTGATTCTATCTCACACCAATTGCTTCCAAAACATTAAACCTTAATCCACTTCTAAGCATTTGCTGCTTAATGATCTTATATTTTTTATTGCCAATTTCGATAAACTGCCCATCTTCTATCAAGGGACTCTTAGGGTGGTCGATGACTTCAATATAAGCGATTAGGTTTTCTTTTTGAACGATTTCGCCATAATGAGGATTGTAGTTGGAATAGATGGGTTCTAGAATAACCTCTTCATTTGCTAAAAATGTGGTGGCATAAGCGTACCAATAATCGCTATAGCCATAGTGGAGGCCGTGCTCCTCCATATGTGCCAAAATATTTTTATATATGGGATCATAGGGTTCATTGAGACTCCTTTGAATTTGAAGGAATCCCATCACAACGGGCACAGTCAAAATACCTGCCCATACGTAGCGCAAGTGCGGCTTCCACTTCCATAACATGCAAAAGAAACACGCCAAAACAATGTGATAGACAAAAGACAAATAAATGAGGTAGCGAACGCTAAACCTATCGACGACCATACGCGCACATAAAAATATACCCACCATAACGATTATCATAACGACAAAGAGCATCTCTTTTGGAAAATTCTCGCGTTTTCCCGCAAGGTACTGCTTCGCCTTTACTAAAGCGACGAAAAAAAACCAAACCAATGCCCCCAAATAGCATAAAGCAGAAATTATGGACCAAGCACCCGCCTCAAGATGAAAAAGCTGTTTATGAAAATCAATAAGATAACCAAAGCGTTCCACAAGAGTGTCCCAGTTTCCGCTAATTCCCATGGGTTTCTTTGATGAACCCTCTAAAAATAGCTTATGAATCAAAGCAGGCAAATACCCCAAAATGACCCCACTAAGCAAAACTGAAACAACAAAATAACCCATCTCTACTTTACTCGCTATATAGCGCCATATTCTCATAATCCCAGGCAGCAAAAGGAGAAGCCCCCCTCCGACAAAGAGTGCCATAGGATTGGATTTAATAATTCTCTCATTAAAAACAAAGGTGGCAGGAAAAAAGAAAAGTCCTAAAAAACCGATTAAGAAAACAGCGATACCGAGCAGGTGATAGCCATAGGTGGCCACAATTTTAAAATACTTATGAATAGTTTTGCGATCTGCCCTGTTTTTTTTTGAGCGCCAAAAAAACACCGAATCTTTAAAAAAACGCTGATAAATCCCGTCAGGGATCGGCCTCAATAGAATTACCGCTGAACATAACCCAAGAGTAATAAAAAAATATCCGGTGATGGCAAAGAGATAAAAACCAAAGCCCACACAAAGCCCAAAGCCAAACAATGATTTCAATGCTAGTTTATTGTGCCTTTCATAATGTCTCACTAGATGAAAAAAAGCCAAAAAGCTCAAACCGCCAACTAGCAAGGCTTCAGCAAAATTGGGTAAGGTGCGCTCATATAACTGATAGAACATCGAAAAACTGCTAACACTCAGAAGCAAAACTACAGCTGCGGTGAGAAATGAAAACTCCCTTTTTAAAATATAAGTCCAGACTCCGAGAGCAGCCACCAAATAAAATAGCGGCGAAAAGTTGAGTATAAAAGGCGAAACACCAAAAATCTTAAAAAACAAAGCCGCTAAATACTCATCGCCTGCGCGGGATTTGCTCGCAAGCTTGCAAACCCGCTTCAGCGATGGATAATAAGGTCGCAATGGCATGAGCGGCCTACGGTATATGGGGTGTGGAAATAAAAAGATATAAATATTTAAAATGACTAGAAAGAAGGGCTTTCTTCTGATTTAATTTTGTCGCCAAACAAAAAAAAAATCTGAAGGGAAAGCCCAATGCTTGTGCATTTAAAGAACATCATAAA
>JAUILP010000078.1 GCA_030432875.1 Oligoflexia bacterium
GTGTAGTAGCGGCAAACAATAATGTCAGCATTACGCAGGTCGATGCTTTCTTCCGCAAAGGCGGAAGTGAAACGGTAAAGACCGATTTGGCAGGTTCACGAGATATAGCTCTGGCGACGACCTATAGCACGGGTCTTGGAGGCCTTGGTGTGGCAAGTCCCTGGGCCTGTGTGTTCAATGCTGGGGGTATTTGTGCGAGTACCCTGGACTTTGATTTTACGCATGTTGAGTCGGGTCGGTCGGTTACTCTGAGTCTTCACGGCGAAAGCATAAGTATCTCTGCGATTGCGGTTACGCCTGCGGTAGCGAGTACCATCACTGTCGATGCCATTGGCGCGCAAACAGCTGGGGCTGCTTTTACAGCAACGGCTTCAGTGAAAGATGCCTTTAATAACCTCACTGACAATGGCTGCGGAACTCTGGTTTTAACCGGTGGCACAAGCTCTTCTGGTGGTCACGGTGGTAGTGTCACAGCTCCGGTTCTTCCTGCGGCAGTTGCTCAGGATTCTGTGGGTCATTATACAACTGGCAATATCACGCTCTATGATGCGACGAGTAATTCTGTTACTTTTACAGCTTGTGCCCTAAACTCGAGCCCAAGCATCACCGTAAATCCTGCGGTTATTAATGAAATTTATCTTAGCGATACAGACGTGGCTCCGGCATCACATTTGGCGACCAAAAGCTGCACAGAAGGTACTACAGTCACCTGTGCTGATTTATATGCTTTTGCATGGGATGCCTACGGCAATAACATTGATAACACCTCCTTTTCATGCAATAGTTGGGATTATATTGACAATACAGTAAATAATCCTACGGCTTCCTTAAGCAATAGTTCTGGTCATGTCAGTAATGCCCAAAATAGTTCCTGGCACATAGACGGAAGTTTAAAGTGCACTGTAGGTGCTAAATCTGCAAGTACTACACTAAGTGGAATAATACAAAAGAATTATTCTTGGTCATGCAGCAATTGGAGCTGCTCAGCTGCTTCACCAACAGCGACTTGCACTGCTAGTAATAATTCTGGTTATACGGCAAGTGCTTATAGTTTTGGGGGTACCTCCGGTGGTACTACCCTCACGACTACAGATTGTGATGCTGGACTCAGTAGCGGAAACACTTGTGGGGTAATTGTCAACGGTAATTATGGCGATAGTTCTGGAAGCCTTACCATTGCAGCTACCGAAGCCAATGGTTCGATTGTCAATATGCTAGATCCTGCAAATGCTTCTGTTGAAAGTGGGGCTGCGGCACCAAACTGTACCAACAATTTATCATCTGATGCAGGAACTCAAAACTGGAGCTGCCTAGCAGGGGCTGGTCGTATTACCTTTACCATTACAAATGACAATGGTTTAGAAGTTGCGACCTTTGGAGCAAGTGATCCGACTTTCTCACCAGCAAACGGAGCGAGCCTTATCTCAACAACTTGTAAAAATGCCAGTATAAATCCCGGTCAAACATGCAGTGCGACCATCGAACAGTCTAGTTCTGGGCAGTCATCGACTTTAGTCGTTGCCCCCACTGACCCATATTTTAACGATCTAAACATTACTAAGGGATCTTCACCAAATTGTAGTCAAAGCTTATCATTCAGTGTAACCCCAGTCACAGCCTGCGTCGGCAATGTGAAGCGTTTACAGATAACAATCACTAATAACAATACAATTGAAAATGCAACATTAGAAGCAACTTCCATAAGCAGTCATAATGCCGATACTCTTGATACAAATACCTGTGATGGGGCAACGCTTTCCGCAGGCGGGGGTAATTGCTCGTTTGAAGTAGAATGGAATCCGGCACCTGTATCTAGTTCAACGGTGATCACTGTTGATGCGGTTGCTGCCGGATATTTTAACGACCTTATAATCGGAGCAGGTGATGTTGACAATAGCTGCCCCTAGGGAAAAATTTATGCTTAGGTTTTTTAAGTTTTCGTTTGCTACCTTCGTATTGAGTATAGCTACTAACGGATCTAATCTTTACGGGCATGCTGGTGAAGCCCATTTCACCATAAGTCATGATTCTCAGGCAAATTCTATTGATCCTGGCAAAATCGAAAATTTTGCCTCCGTATATTTTCATGATTTGGAGTCTTGGACGGCTTCAAGTCAGGAATCACTAAATCGTGACTACCTTTCCATACAAATAAAAAATCTTGACGAATACCTGGTACCGTCGCTGTCTATTACATATGATGAGTCTCAGGAGCCAAAGATTTTGGCTTCGGCATCCTATGATCCAAAATTTGTAAATGAAAAAATAAAGGTTCTTAGTTTAAAGCAAAATGAGTTTCAAATCTCGGATAATAATATAAGTCTTACGCTTAAATTAGCGGGAAATCCCTGTAAAAATAGCGATACGCCATGTACTTTCACATATACTTCTTGGTCAATATCGCAGTTAGCAAAGGTTGGAACTAGGCGGTCCATCGCGAAGATAAGCACGGTAATCTCTAGCGAGTCGACTTTGACATTTCTGAATGCAGAAAATGGTCAGCTATGGTACGCGCTCTCATTAGATAATGAATTAAAACAAAAATTGGGTAGTTTTATTAATGCATCCTATTTTGCAGAAGGGTTGTGCAAATTAGATTTTAAGAGCGGTAGTCTCTATATTAATTTCAAAAAAGATCTCGTCACTGCAATTTTTTCTGGGGGGATACTAAAACTACAAACACATATTGCAAATGCAGGTCATTTAAATCCTTTGGGTGAATATCTCTTTCCCGCAACATCTCCCGAAAATCTTGTTTATTCTGACGCCCAGGCTGTTATCTGGCAAAAAAAGGCATTAATATTTGATGGGGATTTGGATATGGCTATTCTTGCTGATCATTTGCCTCAGGAAATTGTTTTTGATGCACCCATAATAAATGCCAGTATATCATTTCAAGATGGACAAAAGGTGCTATCTAACGTTGCTGAGATTTCATCTTCTGAACTTGAGTCCTCACTGATCTATAGTCGCTCTGTCCTTGGAGGCAAAAAACAGGAGAGATCGGAGTTTGTCGTTACCGCCAGTAGCAGCAAGGATGTGTATCTCATTAATAATAGCTTTTATTTTTTAAAACCAAAAAACGGCCTTTATTACCTAAATAGGCAAGGAAAAGGCGTTCCTACTTCATTTACCCAAAATGGTGATCTGATAGTACACTCTTCTAGTCGAGATCTATTGATAAAATCTATTGAAAATAAATCCTGCAAACTAAAGGTGCTTACGAGTAAACTTGAGCATCCCTCTTCATTTAGTGAAGTTGGCGTTACAGCTTCTTGTGCTGGATCAGCTAATTTTTCGACATCCAATCGAGCCCAGATTATTAGCACCTTAAATCTTGAAAATGCTTCAATAGGAAGCATCAATTTATACTACAATGTAGAATAAGCTGACTTTATCAACTAGACAATTTAATCTCAGATTGGGGGCATCTCAATTTGATGGAAATTCCTCGATTTGTCGCTTGACAGACTTTGTTTTGATGTTCTTACAGGGGTTATGGCGTGCTAAGATTGTGGAGTCGGAGTTTAATATTCTTTCAGATGTGATTATTATATGGCAGGTATCCTGAAAAAATTCGTTGGATATAAGACCCTAATAACTCTCATTCAGTACAGTTTTTTTATAAAATCTATAATAAATTTAATTACCTATGCCTACAATTTTGATCTTTTAAACCGACGGGAACTATACCTGATGGGAGCCAAAAATGTTATTTAAAACAAAAAAATACATAACGGTGACTTACTCGTTTGCAAATGAAAATTTGAAAGCTCGACGCTTTAGAGTTAGTCGGTTACGAATGGTTTGTATCCTCTTCTTTTGTAATATACTCTGTATGTATGGGGTAGTTCAAGTTTCTAAAAATTGGGCTGAAAATGCGCCTATTTTGCAAAAGGCATATTATAACTCTTTGCTAGCTGTGGCAAATTTTTTGCAGTCTCTAGCTAAAACCAATGCCCCAATAAAAGCCGAGGACTTTAAGTTATCTGGCTACGATCCTAAAGGTTTTGAGAATAACGAGGATCTAAGGGTCCTTCAGGAAGTGTCCGAAACTCAACTACATCCTGATGTAAATTCTCGCGGAACAGGTATACAAGAAAATGCATTAATTCCTGTTGATAAAGATCTAAAAGGAAAAGAAAATTTTGCCGGTGTTAAAGTAAATCCTATCCCTAAAATAAGCAAAATAAATCAAGTATCTCAAATTGAAAATCAACAAATAATACCAAATAACAATATTAAGGATAATCAAAGATCAAGTGGCGTGGCAATTCAGGGTTCAGGTAAGTCAATTTCAAGAATTGAACCACCGGGAGAAGTTTCCTCAATCACGATAGACGTGAAGTTAACTGATATAAAAAAAAAGGCGGGGGGAACTTTTATCAATCTTGAGATAGAAAATTTAGATGGTAGTAAAGCTACTAAAGGTAAGTACTTTACCATACTAAAATCTTTATCCGAGGGTAATCCTGGGCAATCTACTTATTATATCAAAACAACAAATGGTGTAAAAGAGATTTCTAGCTTAAAAGAAGCCTCTGCCAGAACAATTAAAACGGCATTAGAGGTAGGCCAAAAGAGTATCCAGAAATTATCCTTGGACTTCAGTGCTTATCCGCTCCTACAGGAAAAACAGGGCTTATTTTTTATTTATGTTCCAGAAAATGAATCAATAATCGCTAAATATTTTTTAATTAAAAACGAGAATTTTTCATTTGAAAGCAGCAAAAATGGGGAGTCCATGTGAAAAAAATAAATGGTGATTTTATTTTGGCAAAAGTCTTGGATTTTTTTTCTTATATTATCTCAGGAACGTTTCCTGAAAAGTTATTTCCTCAAGACTTATCCTCAAATGAAATCATAAAAAATGAAAAGTTAGCTGAACCTCCAATATTTGTTCGTGTGATTAAAAAAGAAAATCTTAATACCAGAAAGAAGGCTCATTTGACAGCAACAACCCTGGCACAAACATTTAGTCTCTCTTCGGTGACGAAGGATCCGAAAGAGATCCTAGGAGCTCGTAGTAGAATTCCACGCTTGGAACGAAAAAGTTTAAATTCTCCACGCAAAATTCGGTCACGTTATACCAATATTCAAAGAAACAAGCTTCTTTTGCCGGAAAGCAGTGCTTTAAACCCCGACCAAGTATGCCACTATTTGTGCGAGGCGCGCATAAGTGAACTACTTAATATCCCGGGGTTTACGCCTGATTTAGTCGCGAGAATATATGATGCTAGACGAGAAAAAAAGTTTACAAGTGTTAAAGAAATCGAAGAAAGAGTGCCTGGATTTATGGGAAGCCACCTAAGTGAACTGCAAGTTTTTATGAGCCACTCAAAACAATAAATTAAATTAATGGCCGTGTTCTTCTTCTACCTCTACTTCTGACGGAGTATTTTTGGGGGTCTTATTTGCTGGGACAGGAGAATTAAAATCTAGATTTACAATTTTAATCGTCACCCGTCGGTTGCGAGCTTGATTGGCAGGAATAGGTATTTTATGGGCATCTCTATTAGGCGCTAATGGCTTTGTATCAGCAAAAGACATACCTTTAATGTGCTCAGCGCTCATTCCATGCGAGATTAACTCTTCGATGACACTTGCCGAACGGCTCCCACTTAATTCCCAGTTGGAACTATAACGTGAATTAGCCCTTAGTGGAATATCATCAGTATGTCCTTCTACGATGACATCTACATCTCCCTTACTCATAAGTAGGTCTGTTAAGGCTTTAAGCACTTTTTTCCCTTTTTCTTTAAGCTGGGCCTCTCCCGAATCAAATAGCAGATTGCCGCGAAAGCTAATCTCAACACCTTCGGGACTGATTTTGGTCTCAATTTCGGATGGTTTAAGCTTTTCAACGAATTTGTGCTTAAATTCATCGATGTCATTTTTTTGAGGTGTGATATATTCTCCGCCAAAATACTTGGCGACTTCCTCTCGCATCTTAACCATTTTGTCAGGATCTGATGAATCTAGTTTTGCCATGGCAAAAGTATACATAAGAACAAAAAAGCCAAATAAAAGGGTCATCAAGTCCGCATAAGATACGAGCCAGGGCTCATCGTGTGACGCTTCATGAGGGGCCTCTTCATGTCCGTGAGACTCTTCATCTTCTTCATGATTTGTCTTTTCATCATGAATATCGCCCATGAATAGAATCCTTATCCCTTCTTTAATTTTTTAAGATCTATTCGTTCTCCAGGAAGCAAATAGGAATTAAGTTCTTCTGCTAAAATTATGGGATTAGTTTTCTTCGCAATTAATTTAACCCCTTCAATAATGATTTTGTTTTTAGTTTTGATTTCTAGGGCTGCATCGCCAAGGTTTTCACCGATTGGAATGATAAGTAAATTAGCAATAGCTATTCCATAAAATGTAGCGACAAGGGCTACTGACATCGCGGGGCCAACTCCCTTCTCAGCGCCTGGTTTACCAAGTGATGCTAGCAAGGCAATCATACCAAGTACAGCTCCCATTAACCCCATTGCAGGAGGAAACTTACCGATTGATTTAAATCTATTCGCATCGCCATTATACCGCTCAAACATGGTGTTCACACGATTGTTTAAAATTTTTACTAGAGTACTAAGATCGACAATGCCATCCATTAAGGTCATCATGGCTTCTTTAATGAAAATATCTTGAGATTTTTC
The DNA here is from genome assembly GCA_030432875.1 of Oligoflexia bacterium. GTDB lineage: Bacteria > Bdellovibrionota_B > Oligoflexia > Oligoflexales > JAGOVF01 > JAUILP01. The sequence continues at coordinate 6,660 of JAUILP010000078.1, forward strand.
AACCAAGGGTAAAGCCTTGTCTGGACTAGATCTATAGGCTTCTGCGATATGCATGAGCTCAGTTATAGTTTTTACATAATTGGGTTTTTTTCCCCTAAGCGTTCGGTTCCAAAAAACCTTGAGCATTACAAATATTCTATCGACTTGAAAAGATATTGCTGTTGCAGATAGAGTCCCACCAACCACAATCAGAAGACCATGAAAGTCAAGCATGGCACGGGGATCTTTGGTGGATGTGAGTACGGCTGTGAAAAAAACCGTTAAGGCCATAGCAAATGAAATAACCGAAAATACATTCATAAAAGGAAATTACCTATGCGGCATCTTGCGAATTTTCGCTATCTTGAGCTGCTTCAGGAGTTTCTGTTTTAACAAAGTCAGGAAGCTCGAGATTATGCTCCTCACATTGCTTTAATATTACCTCTTTAATTATAACATCATTTTTCGAAATCATTTGTCGGAGGTTATCTAAAAATCCCCGGATTATTTTTTGACGTTTCTTCAATATATCTGTCATTTCTCCATCATTACTTGTAATTTGTTCGATTTCCGCATTTAACATATCCTTAATTTTTGAACCATCTTGTAAACTAGCCATATAAGCATCTTTTATATCTTTTGGAAAAAGCAAAAGCAAATTCGCTTTATGGCGGGGAGCTAAAACATCTAATATGAGCTTAATGTATTTTAAATCTACATATTTTAGATCTCTGAAAAAGAAATGAGTTTTCATTATTTTTAATTTAGTTTCCCAGTCATTAGGGTCTATTAGTTGCCAAATCTTTTCCTCGTCATCTATCGTCGCATTATAAACTAAACGCATGATAAATCTTACGGCCACATCTGATTTCTTTAACGCGTTTTCTTTGGCAAATAATTCAATTTTTTCTAGAACGCTAACTAAAATAACATCTTCATTGTCTTCCGTTTCATCCATTTTGATGAGTGCTTCTTTTAGTACTGGTGCAGGCAGCAGGTCAGCAAGCCTATCGGCCCGTTCGGCTGTAAAAATACCAAGGATAAGAGCAATTTCAGATGCGCTTAAATGTTTTGCCGCCGAGCCTATGGTCGCGTCATCTATTTTTAGGAGGCTTTCTCGTAGAGCATTAAACGTATCATTATGAGATTTTTCACCATAAGTTCGTGCTGTTATATCTTGGTAGAGAAGCTGTGTAACTTCTACCCCTGTAAGGAGATTGACGGGTTCATCGCGAACTTCCTCTAAAAATTCCTTTAAAACATCGATCAATTTTTTGGGCAGCAGATCCATTGCTGGTTTAATGGGTTGGTAACCCGTAAAGTTTATGAGCTCACGAAAACGGAAAAGGTGAGAGCGGTCATAAAACATGTCATGCAAAATTTCTGCGGCATTTTGCGGCATCTGTAAGATTATTTCTTCGAGTTGGGTACGAATTGTTTTCATTTCACTTGTCAAAGCGTTAGCCGTAGCCGCAGCGTCGTAAACAGGACCATCTTTGTCGGAATCTTTCTCTTCCGCCAAATCCTGGGACTCTTGCCAAAGGGCGTCGATAGTGGCATTGGCATCTTTTTCTTCTATGGGTTTAAGTTCAAGCATATTTTTTGCTATGAGCTTAAAGGCTTTGCTAATGATAAGTAGTCCGAACAGCATACAAATACTAAGCAGCAATGATGACAAAAACTGACTTACCGTCCCTGATTCGGGGGCAAAAAATCTTTCGACCCAACTTTTTTGGTAAGGTTTAAATGTGCTAAAAGTAAATTTTTGCTGACTGATTTCTCTATTGATGAAAAAATTTATTTTGGATTTAAAGATTTTTTCCAATTGGCCACGTTCTTCATCATTTAAGGTATCTTCCAAATAAATACTTTGCTCAATGCCGGAGATGTAGCTAAGGGGATTGAATTGAAAAGCAAGTATTTCTGGTCTATCCATGCTCGGCATGGCGATAGAAAAAAGTAGGGGAGTCTCTGGTTTTACACCTTTTTTTGACGTGTTTTCCTCGTTGGTACTTAAGGCATCCTTTGCCGCAGATTCTTTCGAGAGAATTTGGTTGGTAACGTTTCCGTCAATATCTAAATTTAGTGAGCCAAAGCGTGTTTTTTTATCCGGTGGCACAAATGCCGTAGTATCAGTTTTAGAGTCTTTACCATCCGCATTAATTTCTGATTGGGTGAATTGTTTCTTTACTTCGAGAAGGCGGTTCATATATTCTTCATAAGCTTTACCTCGGTAGGCCTCAAAATCTTTTGCCTGCTGCTGCCGGAACTGTTCACTATCTTTTTTCAATGAATTTTCATCAAAAGTAATGCTTGATATAACTTCTACGTGTTGATCAGCGTTTCGCCCTTTGTCTTTTAAAAAACTTCGAAGAGCTTCTTGCGTCAAAAGGGTTGTTTGCTCGGAAATAGCTTTTTTTTCAACATAAGAGATGGTATCACCGCTTAATAGTCCTTGAGTGTGAATGCTATTGCTTTGCGCTAAGATAATAGGACAACTTATTAAGCAGACTGCTAGTGCATAAAAAAAACTTCTTATACACGTGGCTGAATAATACAGAAATGTTATCTTTTTAATTAGCCTCAGCATTTACCCTGCTTTAGTTGATTTAATCCGTAGTCTTTTCTCGGATCTTTGTATTAAAAATGAAGTTTTTTTTAAGAAAATCTAAGCGGATTAGGATATTGCGTTTTTAAAACGGTTCGTGTAGAGATTTTGGCTGGATGTAAAAAAGGAAAATAAATACTCTTATAGGTGTAATTATCGGTTAATAGTTTTTTTTAAAATACGATCTCTACACCAACGGATAATCCCACATCGATATAGGATTTTGCTAGCCTCATTTCAAAGGTAGCCAAAGGGTGGTAAGATAGACCCGGGATGAGAAAGGTCGCTGTAGCGCGTTCCGCAAAACTTATCCCAAATTCACTTGAATTTTTTGCAGTAGCGTCGTTCCATAAAACTCTTCCTGAGAGCTCAGAAATTTGGGACGAACTGATATTGAAGACGTTATGTAAATCTAGGGACATAAACTCGTATTCCCCAATATTCAGGGCATAAATCCCGCCAAACTGAAATTCATCCAGCTTTTCATGTTTTGCTTGATAGTCAAAACTATGGTAGCTAAGATTGACCCCCCAGGTTTCAGAGCCAAACAAAAACAGTTCTGTATAAAAACCAATGCCTTTAACTCTTTTATCCGCTTCGTTCATAGCAATTGACGTTGGAAAATTTATAGCGAGGTTGATTTTTTGAGGAATAATATTTTGAATTTCCTGGGGCTTTTCTTTTTCCTTTTCTACTTTTTTCCTTGGGGTAACCGATCTTACCATTGATACGTCAAACCCTCTTTGGCGAAATTCCTTTAGTAGGTCTTGCAAGGGTACTGGGCTATTAATTTCCCTTAAAAAGGAGATTACGAAGTGGCTCTTTTTTCCTTTAGCATTTTTTGAACTAAATATACCCGCACCACTTTTCCCGGCATAATAATAGAGTATTTGGTCAGCGGACAAGCCAAGCGGCTGGGTAAATAAGCTGAGAAGCTCTTGATATTTAGCGTCTGAAATGGCTTTGTGCTGAACATCATCAAGTGCAGAATTTACGCTAAAACTATCAATAAGCAAATTTATCGGAAGATCGTGTACTTTTTGCGCTAACCCGGCAAGAAGTTTTCCTTGTTTATTTGAAAATGGCTGCGATTGATCATCATAATAAAGGGTGATTTTCTCAAGATAATCGATGGGCTCGAGACTATTATGAATCTGAGCTAAATCTGCACTTGAAAGTTCTTTTGCTTGAAGCCGCGATCCAATGCTACACCAAGCAAGTATGACAAATGCTAAAAATTTCATTTGAATAGTCCTCATTTAGATTTCAGAAAAAATATACTAGCCCCAATCCCATATGCAAGGTACTTGCTGTCATGGCTACCGGACTATTAAATCCACGGTCACTTTCATAGGTCAAAAAAAGATCTAAATTTAAACTATGAAATAAACCTATGACCATGCCCGTCCCTAGCGCAATGCCTAAAAAATCAGATGAAATATCATAAACTGGTGGGTTTCCTGCTGTTTGAACCAGGTAGCGGCCCAATGCGAGTCCCCCTTCTAAGTAGGGTTTAAAAATAAAATCGTAATTGATTTTGCTCATGCCATGATCACTTTCCACAGGCACTCCGGTTGTAATTGGAAAAAATCGTGCCCCAAAGGTCGATGCTTGGTATAAGGTTCTCTGGGTTTTTGAATCACTAGCAGTTCGGTACCCTAGATAGATCATATTGACCTTTGAGGTAAAATACTGCCATTCCAGACCCATTGCCAGTTCGCTTCCCACGAAGCTTTCTTCTAACGCACTAATTGTATAATTAAGTAAACCTATCTTAGCAGCTGCCGAAGAACGAAAATCTTTTCCCTCAAGCATATTGGAGAAAAAGATTGAGCCAAAAATCAAAAAATTTGTGTAAAAATTTTTAACCAACAATAGAGAGCTCCTTCCCCTACGATTTTGGGGGTCCCGCATTGGGATTTAGTTTTTTTTCTATTAAAGTGAGCATTTCCTGGGATTCATTGTTGTCCGGCTCTAACTCTAGTGAACGCAGCCACTCATAATAGCTTTCTTTAAATTTTTGCTCGAAAAACAAAATCGTTCCCATAAGTTGATAAGCGATCGCGACATTTTCGTTGAGATCTTTTATTTTTTTGACCTCTTCGCTCGCTTCTTTGTAGCGTTTTTCCATGACCATTCGCTCAGCTTTAAACGCCAATGAAATAATCTTGTTAGTTTCTCTATAGTTACTTGCAATATAGGGTTTTAGGTTGGCTTCAATGGTCAGATTACCTGATGAAAGGTTGGGGACGATATAATCTTGAGGAATATAACCTTCTTTTTTTACGGTTACAACAATTGTGCCCTGATTGACGATGTCGCTTAATTGTCCAAGACGCTCTTTATATGGGGTTTTGCCAAGAACTTTAGCTTCTTCCTTACCGGGGATGGCGACCAGTATTTCTGCTTCGGGTGGTGTTGATTTGATTTCTACACTACCACAGCTTATTTGCAGAGCCTGGTAAACTATGAATAAAATGATATGGCACTTCTTCATATGTATTTCATGCATTGATCCTAAACTCTCCTAAATTATTAAAACGCTTCTTTAAAAAAAAATCGCATTAAATACACCATCTAATACTACTTCGTTAAATTGGCGATAACTGTGTTGCTCGTCCAGGAAAAATGCTCATTTACCCTAATGTAAACTCTGCTTTTCCTCCATCCTCACGCCTTGTTCTCCCCAATTTAACGGAGTAGTACTAACTCTAACTTTGGTGCACAAAAAATTAAAATTTTTGTTATATCGTCCAAAATCTAAAATCGTTTGGTGGCAATCTTTTTTTATTTTACAGGAAAAACCTTAACAATTCTATGAACAAGAAAATATCGAACGCTTTCTAATTTTTAAAAAGTGATGAGGGCGTTTGGAGCTAACATATTAGTGAGGTGCTGAATAACATCATAAAGCTATTCTAGATTGTAACTAGGTCACCTGGGTTCGGAATTTCAACAGAACGAAAGTCCCTTTCCCCAAGTTTAGTTCTGAGGACTTCTTGTGCTTTAGGGTCGCCGTGTACCAATATCACTTTGCTAAGTTTACCCACTTTGCGGATGGATTCAGCAAAATCAATAAGTCCTTCTTGGTCCGCGTGACCTGAGAATCCATTTAAAACTACGACTTCAGCTGCGAGGTTATAGGTTCCCCCGTAAATTTTTACATTAGGTTTTTTTTCAACAATCCTTCGGCCCAAAGTATTCTCGGCCTGAAATCCCACAATGATGACCGTGTTATTTTTGTTTTCGATTGTCGTGATGAGATGATGCAAAATCCTTCCCCCTTCACACATTCCACTGGCTGAAATTATTATAGAGGGTTCACGTGCCGCCGCGATTTTTTTAGAATCTTCAACGCTAGATATATACTTTAGATGTGGGAACTCAAAAGGTGATGAGCTGTTTTGCAGCAGTCTAAAGGTTTCGCCGTCATAACATTCGGGATGAAGCTTAAAGATATCTGTTAGCTTCACCGTTAATGGTGAATCGACATAAACAGGAATTGCCGGGATCATTTTCTGTTCATGCAATTCTTTTATCGCATAAATAACTTCTTGGGCTCGTTCGAGGGCAAACGAAGGTATGACGATTTTGCCGCCGCGCTGCACGGTGGTATTTATAACTTTTGCTAAAGCTGTCGTCGTTAACTTAATAGGGTCATGAAGCCTATCACCATAGGTGCTCTCGCTTATTAGACAGTGGACGCCTTCAGGGATTTCCGGGTCACGTAGTATAGGGATATGCTTTCTCCCGAGGTCTCCTGTAAAAGCAAGTCTGACGGTTCGACCCTCATCCTCAATATCTAGGACCGATATAGCACTGCCAAGAACATGGCCTGCATCAAAAAAAGTTAAGGAAATACCGGGGGCTATCTCCTGTTTGCGGTGATAGGGAATGCCGACGAAAAGCCCCAGCGTCCGGGTAACGTCTTCCTGTTCATAAAGGGGTTTAACTCGGTCTAGATTTTTGTTTCCGCGCTTAATCAGCTTGTTAATATGATCGGTATCACCTTTCATTATCCAGGCTGTATCCATGAGCATGGGAGAACAAAGATCTAAGGTTGCCGGAGTGGCATATATGGGTCCGCGATAGCCATTTTTAACGGCACAGGGGAGAGCGCCTGAATGATCAATATGGGCGTGAGATAGCACAATGGCATCAAGCTGGGTTCCATCAATGAGAAAATTGCGATTTTTTTTGTCGGCTTCTTTGCGATGACCCTGAAACAAGCCGCAGTCAAGAAGAATCTTAGCTTTTGAGGTGCGTAGGAGGTGCTTAGAACCGGTAACCGTTTTTGCGGCACCGATAAATTCTAGTTCAATCATAATTTACCATGGTGCTCAGGGCGGGACTCGAACCCGCACGCCTTGCGACATACGCCCCTCAAACGTACGTGTCTACCAATTCCACCACCTGAGCATTGAGAACTATAAGGGTCATAAACTATCTATCGCCACTGAGAATAATACGTTTTTTTTTAAACCTCAAGAGGCGAGTGAGGCTTCACCGTAAAAAAACTTCGGTCCCATTTTAGAGGGTAAACTTATTTTCCTTCCGCAGGAGCTGTTTCTGGCTCTGCTTCAGGCTGAGCACTGCTACTACCAGAAGGGGTGACTTCACCACCAGCGTCATTTTTTACTGCATCTGCAGCAGGAGCAGTATCAGTTGCAGGAACGGGTTGTGCTTGGTTTTCAGTAGGAACAGCCTTTTGTTTGGCTTGCTGTTCTAGCTGCTCGGTTAAACCAACTTTTCCAGCCTTACCTTCAAGAACAACTAAACTGAGTGTTGTGAGCATAAAAACAAAGGCAGCACCATAGGTGAGTTTTCCTAATAGAGTCGTGGCACCAGAAGCACCAAAGGCACTTGAGGAGTTGCCGCCACCAAATGCCGCACCAACGCCCCCTTGATGTCCACCCTGCACCAAGACGACAAGGATCATAAATAAAGCAACCAAAACGTGAATAATCTTAATAAATAAATCCATCTGTATCCCACCCTAAAGAAATGTTTTTTTCTTCACAAAATTTTTGTGTAGCTAACTAATATAGCCTTGAATGATCATCATTTAAAGATAATTCATTAAAAAGCTTTTTGTTTCCACGAGCATATTCTAAAAAGCCTCAGAAACAACTAACAAAAAACAGAAAAAACTTCAATAAAACTTTCTATTTTAAAGGATATTTTCTTTTTTTATTTCTTCAATCATCAAAAATAGGGATTTATGAGTTACTTAGGAAACGATTTAAAAGAAGTGGTGCCGCCTCCCAGAATCGAACTGGGGACACGAGGATTTTCAGTCCTCTGCTCTACCGACTGAGCTAAAGCGGCATATTATACTACGGATTAACAAAAGCTACAGATACTGTGATAAAGTCTTTTCATTTAAAAAGGAAGCAAAAAAACCCCTCACTTTAATTTTGCTTGAGATACCCCTTCAGCAAAATTCCTGAAAGACTTTTGTATTATGTACTATTCTAATAGTCAAGAGATGTTGCAAATTTTTTAACTTTCCCTTTGGCCCACAAGGAAAATAGGTGCAGGGGGTAAGAACTTTTGTCATCGGGATGCCTTAATTAAAAACGACATCAATAAGAAGGGATGCCCCGGTACTGTCAATGACTTCAATTTGCTTGATACTACCCTGTGTGGTTTGACTATCAGCAAACCAAATAATCTTATAACGGGTACCTTCTTCAGTGTCTGCGATAAGCACGGATTTTTCGCTGGATCCAAAACTATTGGTATAGCTAGTTGTATGAGAAAAAGTTCCCTCATCGCAGGAAAATCGTGTGGAAGACAGGGTCAGGTCAGAAGCATCGGAAATACGAGCAAGCACCCCGCTTACTGAGAAGTCAAGGTACCCGGTGACGGTACTATCCTTTTTTTGCTGCATGCGTGTGCTGCTGAGTTTAACAAATGTTACGGAGGCGGCATTGGTCAAGCCTTGGGGGGTCAGGACTATATCATGCTCTATTTGCCGCTGCGCCTGATTTAGGTCAGCGGCCAAGTTTTTGCCTAGGCAGGTTGGGCTAAAAAATTGAGGGTCAGCAGCGACCAGTGCCCAAATTGAGTCAAGAACTGTTTGAGACTCAGCTGCTACAGATTTAGTAGGGGCGTTGGCTTCTGGGCTACTGAGTTCATCTGTTCTATCTTGTTGCGTAGCCGTGTTTGTGTTTCCTGTTGGAACTTGCGTTTGCGGAGGTGTTGGGCCTCCCGTGCGACGTCCATTGCCCACTTCTGTTCCACAATTCGTAGTGACGAACAGCAGGCACAGTCCCCAGTAAATCACTATAATTGTTTGAAATAATTTGAATTTACTGGCTATCATGAGCTCACCTTTTTGGTGTGGGGATACATTTGATAGTTGAGTTGAACGATAATTTCCCCCATTTTTTTTTCTTGCTCCAAAACCGCCCATTCATGCAAGCTGCGCCTAAAGGTTTTTAGCTTTTCCTTTAACTCTTCCATACTGCTTTCGGGTAGGACAAAGGTCAAAGCACCAAATTCTCTTTGGGCCATGGGAATTTTTTCGAGCATTTCCTCCGCCTGCCTAATCATCTGACGGTGATAATTCCGTACGGCTAAACTGGAAACTTCATCGGTACTTAGCACCATTTTGTCTTTGGCGACATATCGGTTTTTTTCCCTGACAATAAACCCTTCTTTAAACAAAAAGTGCAGGGCCTGGTTGATATCATTTGGGGATACTGTGCCATTAAGGCGTCTGTGGATCCAGTAAGGGTCTTCGCGAAATTCATTGAGATTGATCATTTCTCGAATAACCGGCAGCAACCAGTTGCTAAGATAGCGCATGGTATCTTCATTGAGTTCCCGTCGAAGAGAAAACGGAATAAGCTGCTTAAGTTCCTCATAATATATGTTCTTTTCGGCATCATTTTTGGCTTGATTCATCGCGACTAAGCCCAAAAAGAATTTTTCTTTATTGCCGCTGAGGAGGCAGGCTTTGGCTATGCTTTGAGCAGCTTGGACCGAAATATTGCGTTTGTTTTCTATAATTAACTTAAGGATGTTAGGGGAAGTAAATCCAGCTGCCATGGAAAAAGCGCGAAAACTATAGCCGCGGGGACCTTTTTTCTTCATGTCATAAAAATCACGAAGAAAATCCCGGTAGTTCAGATAATTAAAAATATTGAGTTCTGTTTTTTGCTCAGCCATAGTCTCATCCTTCATGATAAACCAATCTCTTGTATCATGTATTCGGAATATTTTCAATAAATCTTTAATTAAAATTTAATATCATGTAAATATTAATTTATTTTATATATTTGTATACTGAAATTCTTGGGTGCTGAAATTGGTAGCTTGCCCATGTCATGGGTTTTGCGGTTTTAGGCAAATCATTCCTAATTTCTCTGTATGAAGCTCTCTTTGGCTCTGTGGAAGCAACGCTATCAAGGATGATAATGATTAGGCGTTAAGAAAAATAAAGTTTTTTTAAGCCTCAAATGACAGAAGTTACGTTCCACAGCTTGATTGAGAGCGATTTAAAGGCGATGTCGTGGCCATAGCTAATTCATATTCGACTAAAATGCCACCTAACGCCAAATTTTTAAATGAGCTTGGAGAATCTGTTTGACACAATGCTAAGATACCGAGCTTTGAGCTTGGGAGATAAACATGATCGGCTGCAATATTCTTGTATAATTTCTGACCAGTAGGGAAGTTTCCTAAAACTGGTACGAATAAAATTTTCGCTTATACCTAGGCTCATCCCAAATTTTTCAAAATCATTTCGGGTGAGATCTGTTTGTTTTCCATTAATAGAAAGAATCATTTCAACTCGTTCTTCAGAAAAACTCGCGCGAACATTAAGACAATCATAGAAAGGGGACATTTTTATCAAACCAGAATGAGCCTCTTGATAGAGAGACCAATTCTTTAGGTGCATGTCACCATTGCCTATGACAAAGCAAAAGAGCAGGCGTCTATAAAACTCAGATAACTCTATTGCGGGACTGTTAACAGGCATTTCCATTGATTTCGCTCCGCTCATTCAATGGAAATGCCTGTGGTTAAGTGATTGATAGAATAAAACTTTCCCCGCAGGCTTGGTACTTGGCTTCTGCCGCTTTTGGCTCTACGATA
>JAUILP010000079.1 GCA_030432875.1 Oligoflexia bacterium
CTGAACTTACACGAAACATCCAAAGCTATTCAAGAAAAAAAAGTGTAATAATCAAGATTTGGCTTCAAAATCTTTCTACCAAAACCTTTCCCGTCATTCGAGCATCGCGAGAATGACGGGACCCTGCGTTTACTGACGCAAACCAATGGGTTCTAAACAAATATACATAATTAAAACAGTTATTTGATAAATACTTGTGATAATTTAATTAACTCCTCTCCCGCGTTCTATTAGACTGAGCGAGGGGAAAAAGAGAATGGATTCCTCGGTTTCATTGAGTTGGTTGTTAAATATAAAGGCATAACACTGTGACATTGACAATATACCTAGGAGAGATTTGGCACGCTATTGAGGGAGGCGGTTCAGCTAGTGGCGTAAACTTGGAAACATTTGAGCACGGCGCTTTGGTGATTAATGCGCAAGGAAAAATTGAGGCCTGTGGTGACGATAAAAATTTATTAACACGTTATCCCCAAGCCCAGCGCGTAGAATTAGGCGGGCGTATTATTCTTCCTGGTTTTATCGATCTTCACCTTCATATGCCTCAGCTGGATATCGTAGGATCATATGGCGAGTCTCTTCTCGGTTGGCTGGATAAATATACCTTTCCCCATGAAATAAAATGCCAAGATGAAACTTATGCGCGCACAAGCAGCGAGCGACTTTTTCAGCTGCTCCTCGCTCATGGTACGACAACTTCTGTTATATTTTCTGCTACCTATAAAACCTCTGCCGAACAGTGTTTTCAGACGGCTTTCGACCTTGGATGCCGAGCTATTATTGGTAAAGTCGCGATGGATAGAAACGCTCCTGAGGCACTTTGCCAGGGCGTATCCGCGCATGTTGCTGATGAAGAGGAATTGATTAAAAATTGGCATGGCCGGGATCAACGCTTATTCTATGCCTTGACTCCAAGGTTCGCAATCAGTACCTCCGAAGAGATGCTTGAAGCTTTGGGGGATACCTTTCAAAAGACTCCCGGTCTCTATATGCAGACTCATCTATCAGAAAATAAAGATGAGGTGAAAATCGTAAAAAAACTCTTCCCCAAAGCACCACACTATTTGGGCGTTTATGCAAAGTATGGCCTTCTGAGTCACCGAAGTCTTTTTGCCCACGGTATACATCTTTCTGATGAAGAACGAGCCTTGATGAAAGAAAGTGCCGGAAAAATTGTGCATTGTCCCACTTCTAACGCCTTTCTTGGCAGCGGTTTTTTTCCGATGACGGAGCTAAGGCAGGATGGGATTCTCGTTGGCTTGGGCACGGATATTGGTGGCGGGACCTCGTTCTCCCTGTGGCAAACAATGCTGATGAGTTACCAGCTACAAAAACTCATGGGATCGAGTGTCACCCCAAGTTATCTTTTTTATTTAGCGACCCTCGCCGGGGCAAAGTGCCTGGGGCTTGAGAAAGACTTGGGAAATTTTGCTTGCGGAAAAAATGCTGACTTTCAGGTTATTGATTACAAACAGGGATCAGGGCTACTCAGTCAGGGAGAGTTTTCGGGGCTCTGTCCAGAAGAACGGCTTTTTAGGCTTATAACCCTGGGGGATGATAGAATTACGCGGCAGGTCTATATTGCGGGAAGACAGGTTCTTAATAAAGAGATATTATAACACCACTTTTTTTGAAGACTGGACTCAGGTATCATAAGTTTTTATCATTAGGTCTCAGTATTTTAGCGCACACGATGTAAGGAAAATTTTTTAATGGAACTCACCGACAATCCAAAGCTTTATACCCTTAGACATTCGCTCGCACACATCATGGCACAGGCGGTAAAGTCTCTTTACCCTGAAGCCAAGCTTGGTTTTGGACCTCCCACAGAAATTGGCTTTTTTTATGATTTTGATTTGGGTGGTAAAAACCTGCACCCTGATGACCTCGGCGCCATCGAAGAAAAAATGCGCAAAATAATTCGTGAAAATCAGCAGTTTGAGCGCCTTGAGCTCGATTATGAGGCGGCAAAACAAAAACTTTCTGAAGGGGGGCTGGACGAACCCTACAAGATAGAGAACATCACCAAGCTTAAAAACCAAGGGGTAGGGGTCTTTTCCTTTTATACCAATGGGCAGTTTACAGATTTGTGTGAAGGTCCGCATGTCGCCTCAACCAAGGAAATTGAAGCCAAATCCTTTAAGCTGGACCGTATTGCCGGAGCTTATTGGTTGGGGGATGAGAAAAATAAAATGCTCACCCGTATTTATGGTCTTGCTTTTGGCGGAGTCGAAGAGCTCAAGGATTTTTTGAAAAGACGCGAATTTGCAGAAAAATTTGATCATAAAAAACTCGGCAAAGAACTTGATATTTTTCATTTTGATGATGATGTCGGCAAAGGCCTTCCTTTGTGGCTGCCTAGCGGTACCGTTCTTCGCGATGAGATTGAAACTTTGGCCAAAGAACTTGAGTTTAAATACGGATATAAAAGGGTATGGACGCCGCATATTACTAAAAGGATTCTTTATGACAGGTCCGGTCATTTAGCTGCTTATAAAGATGGCATGTTTCCCCCGTTGATCGAAAAAGACCCTAGCTCAGGGGAAATTACTGAATATTACTTAAAACCGATGAACTGCCCTCATCATCATATGATTTATAAAAGTCGTCGGCGCAGCTACCGAGATTTGCCCCTGCGGTTAGCTGAATTTGGCACCAGTTACCGTTTTGAACAGTCGGGTGAGCTATCGGGCATTATTCGGGTGCGAGCGATGACTTTAAATGATGCTCATATATACTGTAGCTTTGAGGACGTCAAAAAAGAGCTTAAAAATACTTTGAAGCTATATAAAGAATTTTACACAATTTTTAAATTTAAAGACTATTCCTTTCGGCTGTCGCTCAATGATCCAAATGATACGACCAAATACAAAGGGGATGCTAAAATGTGGTCCGAGGCCTCTAAAGTCCTTGTTGAGGTTTTGGAAGAAGAAGGCATCAAATATCACCCTGCTGAAGGCGAAGCCGCCTTTTATGGCCCCAAAATTGATATTCAATTTAAAAACTTGATGGGTAGAGAAGAAACTGTTTCCACCATTCAGCTTGATCTTCTGAGTCCTCAAAATTTTGAGTTGACTTATCAAGATCAAAATGACGAGGAAGTGCGACCCGTAATCATTCACCGCGCTCCTTTATCTACTCATGAACGCATAGTGAGTTATTTATTAGAGTATTATGGCGGGGCGTTTCCGACGTGGATGGCTCCCGTTCAGCTATGCTTAATTCCCATCAATGAAAGCTGTCAAGACTACTGTCAAAATCTTGCGAATGAGCTACATCGTTCGCGTGTACGCGTTGAAGTTGATGATTCAAAAAATAGCTTCAACAAAAAAATTCGCAGTAATACCATGAGAAAAATTCCCATCATCGCCATAGTAGGCAACAAAGAAGTAGAGCAAGGAACGCTAACCTTGCGGCGCTACGGGAGTGACGTGCAAGAAAATTTGAGTTTGGCCGAGTTTAAAGCCTCATTGAACCGTGAGATATTAGAACGCATCAATAATAGGGAGCCTATGGGGTCGATTATTTAGATGAACTGAATGGAGTAAAACACAAATTTATTATTGAGGAAAAACTCTCAGTAAATTCATATTAGTTTAGATTGAGAGCGTCTTGGGATTTTTTATTCAGAAGTTTTGCGAGAGAGTTTTTCAGAGGCCATCTTAAAAGGTATTATCCTAAGTAATAGTTAAATTTTCACTTTCTGAGGAGTTTTATTATGACCAAAAAAAGCACTTTTATTGTCTATGCAAAACGCACGGCAATTGGCAATTTGATGGGGGTTTTTCAGAATACGCCAGCACCTAGGCTAGGGGCCACGCTCGTGAAGGACTGTCTGTCTCAAAATTTGGTTAACTCTGATGAGGTAGATGAAATCATCATGGGAAATGTCCTTACCGCAGGCATCGGTCAAGCACCAGCACGGCAAACGGCTATTTACGGAGGACTTCCTGAAAGTGTTCGTGCTATGACTATAAACAAAGTATGTGGCAGTGGACTAAAAAGTGTGATGCTTGCGGATCAAGCAATTCGGCTTGGTGATGCCGATATTATCATGGCGGGTGGTCAAGAAAATATGACGATGGCACCGCATCTTATGTTGAATGCTCGTCAGGGTTACCGTTTTGGCGATGTAACCATAAAAGATCATATGCAGTACGATGGCCTTTGGGATCCTTACAATAATATGGCGATGGGCGTATGTGGCGAAATTTGCGCAAAAGAATATCAGTTTACCCGTGAAGCACAAGATGAATATAGTCGGCGCAGCTGCGAGCGTGCGATGGCAGCCGATGCTAGTGGACATTTTGCTGCGGAAATTGTGGGTGTTGAAATAAAAAATAGAAAAGACACCGTCTTGATAAAAAATGATGAGAAAGTTGCGACCCTAAACCCTAGTAAATTAGCAGCACTTCGTCCAGCATTTGACCCATCTGGGACGATTACAGCAGGAAACGCCTCTTCTATAAATGATGGTGCTGCTATGACGCTTCTGATGAGTGAAGAAAAAATGAATCAAAAGAAAATTAAACCGCTGGCACGCATTGTCTCTCAAGCGAGTTTTGCTCAGGATCCCAAATGGTTCACCACGGCTCCGGTCGCGGCGATAAAAAACGCGCTGAAAATTTCGGGTCTTAAACTCGGTGATATTGATCTTTTTGAAATTAATGAAGCCTTTGCCGTGGTTCCAATGGTTGCTATTCACGACCTTGAATTAGATCCGATGAAAGTAAATATTCATGGGGGTGCGGTTGCTCTGGGACATCCTATTGGTGCCAGTGGAACGAGAGTTCTGGTGACACTTCTTAATGCTTTAAGAGCGCAAAAGAAACGTTATGGTTTGGCCACTCTTTGTATTGGCGGCGGCGAAGCTTCAGCTGTTATAGTCGAAAATCTCGCCTAAAATCGCACGACATAATCAATCAAGAAACTTCATCTAATGGAGATGGGCTTCCTCCTGGCTTTGTTTTCTGCCCATCTTCCTGAATGAGCTTGAGCATTATTTTACCTGCCAGCGTAGGATGCTTACCTAGGGCCCGCAAAAGAGTTTCGCGTAAAATAAAATATATTGAAGTGCCTTCCTCAAGTTCAATATCTACTGGAGACGTTACCTGACCACTTAAAAGGTTTACCCCGTAAAAATTATTTTCGGGTGATAGGTCAATTGTTTTATTATTTAAAGAAAGTCGGCTCTTGCCCTGAAGTAGCCAGAGGAAACCCAAGTCTGAGACTCTAATTTGTTTGCTGGGATTACCTTTTTCGGGCAACCAAGCTCCAAGATCTGATAAAATTTTACATTCATCCTGAGAAAGTTGAGAAAAAATGTAAGAGGAAAATAATTTAGGTTGATCGCTTTTATTTTTAGTGGGTTCAGGGGGTATGAATTTGGTTGTTTTTTCCTCTTTAATAACCTTCTTGGGTATCTCAGTGACCGGGGTCAAAGTAATGCTATCTTTTTGCCTTAACATACCCGCTCGGCTATAGTCTCCCGCTCGTTCATAACAATAGGTTGCGCGGTCAATATCCTGAGCTTTTTCAAAAGCGGCGGCAGCTTCAGCAAAGAGTTCTAAGCGTTGCAGCAGCATGCCCCCTTCTAAAAAGCGATTGAGATCTATAAAAAGTTTAGCAATTACTTTGCTTTGCTCTGGCGACAATGACAGTTCATTGATGATTTTAGAAAATATTTTTTCGTCGGCCACGGCTAAATAAACTTTTGTGCGTTCCACTTGATTTAGATCAAGCAATTTTTTGATTACCTGGACTAAGCGGTTATGTTTTTCCAACTGCCCGATAACAAATTTCCCCAAAGTAATTTCAGATGACTTGTCGGCAAGAAAATCTAAATATTCTTTGGTAAAAGTGATCTTCACAGGACTGTTAACATCGATTTTTTTTAGGCAATCAGTAGCAGCGTCATGTTCATGATTCATAAAATAATAATAAGAACTAGACAAGTAATCTTTGGCGTTGAGATATGATTCCGCTGCCTCGCCGTAGCGAGAGGCTTTGACAAACTCATCTGCCGCCGCGGCAAATTTTTCTCCTTGCCGTAGGCAGCGAGCACGTTCCAATGGCATGCCAGCGATACGAAAACAGTCTGCCGCTTCTTCATGCATATTGTTGCGCATATAAAGAACGCCAGCTCTATCATTGATGCCCAGGCGCATAAGTACTTTAGCGGCTTCATGAATGAGGCCATTGTCTTCAAGCGCAGAAACCGCTTCTCTTATGTATCCGATGGATTCATAATGAGCGGCGCCAGAGATGTAATCGCCTGATTTTAATAATTTTTCTGCTTTAGTGAGGATTTGTTTTTCGTGGCGATTGAGGTGCTGCTTGTCAGAGCTTCTTCTCTGCGGTCCTTGGTAATTACTCTGCATTGCTCCTGATTTTCTGCGTCCGCGTGCTTTAACATTGCGCTTATTGCTCATACGCCAAATAAGAAGGGCAAAGCCAAAAAATAGCACAAAAAATATTAAATAGTGCGTCGGCAAATAAAACGGCACCGATAAACTCCTTTTTTTCATTCGAGAGTTTTTCGGAATATATTTGCCAAACTTTAGGGGGTAGGTGCATTGACCGTGGATAGGACGGTAGATTTACTTTTTTGGGAATTAAGCTATTTTCCTGATTTAGGCTAGAATATTTGGAAACACCTTCCCGAAAGTGTTTCCAATTGGGTACACCCTACTCTAAAACATCAGCTTGAGCTTGAACTAGGGCGCGTCCAGGTTACAGGTCAGTTAACTGAGATAGGGGGCGACCGTCATGCGTAAATTCTCGGTATGATAAACGTTAGTCTCCTTGATTGCGACGAGTAAAAGGTCCCAGAGATTGTTAGACAGCATTAGACGTATCATCGTGGCAACTATCTCCTAAGTTACTGAAACTCAGAAGAGTTTATCTAAAAAGTCGTTTAATAGCTAAATCCGGGACATGCTCTTTTTTATTATTTAATAATTAGTGGCTTACCTCAGACTTGCCAATAGCGATCTTTTTAAGCTGAATCCAATAATAGTGGGCTTTTCGCCACAAATGGAATGAGTTACTTCAAGGGAATAATTGGACGAAGTTTCGACAAATTATTTTGAACACCAAAAAAGTGGGATTGAAATTACCTGCATAATTTTGAAGAAACTGGTTAGAATTGTGAGCCCTGTTGCGTCCAGCTTCACATAAAAATTTAATTGATGTTGATAGTAGATTTGTAAAAAAAATTTTTTGGGATTGGCACAAATCAATTGACTCTAAATTGTTGATATTTAGAAATATATAGTCGATTTAAGCGATTTTTATAAGTAATTTTCAGACTTGTCTCGTTGTTTTAATTGGTAATGAGAGCTCAATATTTGGATTTAGCTGCTAGTTTAAGTTATAATTTTAAGCAGACAATCATTAAAAAAACATACGCCATGGAGTCCAGCTATGAAGTTACTACTTTTGATGCTCGTTTTAGTTTTTGGGTGTAAAACAATGAATGACATTAGGAATGTTTCAAAGGTTAAGGCGGTTAATGAATTGATTTCCTATACCCCGATAGACTATGTGCATGCGGACAGCGATTTCTGCAAAAGTAAAGCGGCGAACGTACCAAATGTAACACTGGAAAATTGTGTAGATAGGTTTTGCAACCGGCAGCAAATGGAGCGAGGTGAAGTTGCCTGCCTTAGTTTCGAACTCCAAAGATTTAGCAGTATTTCGAATAAAAATGAGATATTTAGAAATAACGTAAGCTTCAAACCACTGATGTTTCGGGACTTTATTCGTCAAAATTCCAGTAATTCTGGCTTAATAGAACTGAACAATATATTTTTTGGAAGTTCAAGTGATTTTGAAAACATTATGATGCAACTAGCCGACAAGGATCGCAATGTACAATTCACTCTGAAAACACAAGAAGATCGCAACTGGGCAGAAAAAGTTGCACCTTTATGGAATGAATTCATCAAGAACTATCCTGTAAATCCGGCATATATTCAAGATGCTCCTTCCCAGTTAATGATGAATACTATTTACATCGTCGGAAAAAGCTCTTGGATACCAAGTGTGCAAAAAGCCCATATCGATGCTCATTTCGCCGAGTTCGATGGCACAACATTAAGGGCTGGGGTATCCAGGGAGATCTTGAACCAATTTAAGGCCACACCAGCTGCGAATGATTTTAATAAAGAATTGGCCTTTGAACAATTTAACAACAACCAATCTCCCAATCTTGACCGCGTTGATATCAGTATGATGGGGTATGATATGGCGGAATTCCAAAGATATGTTGACTTAGCTAAAGAATTGACCGCCATGATAAGGAGACCCAGCGTATCGTCATCATCTATAAATGACTCCGATGTCACCATCATCAAAATTGCTTCGACACCCCCTTCTCCTCCAATAGCAGAGATAGATCTCAACGAACAAGATAGTAGTTCTATTGACTGAGCTTTACTTGGTGGGTGTTTAGAAAAAATGCCCGTATCTTTGCCTCCTGAAGGGAAGGAATTATACACGGCACTTGCTGTTCTTCATGCAGACTTACGCCTGCAAATTCACTCAATTTCTCTAACCGAACAATACAGGACGAGGGACATGATAACGGGGTGCATAATAGACCTCCCTTCAGACTTTTCTCCAACAATTGGCGGTGGTAACCTATTCCTTACTGACTCAAATGGAGAAATTACGCTGACTTGGGATGGAGAGCATTCGATCAATAATAATTCATTAACGACCCATGATTGGCTTTATGGCCGAGCCGGTGGTAGTCATACAGGGTTTTACCCCCAACTCAGATCTCAAGGTAAAATAGCAGGCGTCAGGTAAACGCAGATCTGTTAATAGCCTGCCTGGTTCTGCTGATCTACGAGAAAATCCAAGGAGCAATAAAAAAAGCCGTCACGAGAAAATTATTTTCTCGTGACGGCCTTGGTCTTTTTTTAAAAAAATATTTGGTCAGAATCCACTATTCAAAAATATTATCGAGGTTATCACTCGTTCCCCAGACAAAGCCTTTTACGGTATTTATAGTGCTTCCATTTTCATCTAGAGAATAGGTGACGATGGAGTTGTACTCAAAAGAATCCTTTATGACACTAGGCTCTCCGCTACTATTAAAGCGAGGCTCATAAGTCACGCTGATTAAGTTGAAGTTATCAACTGAAGCCTGAATATCTTGTGCAGTAACAGATAAAAGCGCATTTGGCTCCTTGTCTCTATCTATGTTATGCCAAGAAACTTGGGGCGAAGCGATGGGTTTGCTGGTTGAAAACAATTGGTCAAGCATATCTTTTTGGCTATCACTTGCTCCTGCTGCTAAGCGTTCCGTGCTACGATGAGCTGTCATGTCTATTTTTTCATATCTTAGATCATAGACTAAAAAAGAAAGACTCACAGCGCAGCCTAAGTCTTTTCCTACGGCCTTGATATCCGCGTTTTTAAAGGAATCCCATACGCTTGCGTTTGAAAGGCTAAGCTCTGTGGGTAAGGAGAAAAGGCTTTCCTCACCAACTTCCTGATCACCAATTAAGTACACTATGTTGCTGGAATAATACGGGGTAGGAGGAGCAAAAAACCCGTTAGATTTTTCGCGTAGGCACTGAATAAGGAGTTCGGGAACAATGTAAGAATTGACATCGTTGTTTGTAACTTTTATGGAAAAAGGTTGAACTCTAAGGCTACTTATTTTGGTTTTTGAAAACAAACCTGCCGCTTTTGATTCCTTAGATGTTGCCGGTTGATTGTTACAGCCCATTGTTGAGAAAAATAGTACCGCTAATAAATAACTGGTAAGGGGTGTCTTGCGTAAATTCATTTTTTTACTCCGGTGGTTAAAGGGTGGGGGAAATTAAACAAAGTATTTACCTAATATCATTGTGTTATATATCTTTAAGCGCGCCGCGGTTCTTATACAAGCCACTGGCAATCCATGCTAACCCCTCACAATATAGGGCCTAACGTCTTGAAAAATAGCTTCTGAGCATGGTTAATTTGAGTGAAAAACGCCTAGCAAGCGCAATTTATGGCCACAATATAGGTTGCAGGAGGGCAGGTCAATGCACATGGAAAGCTTGTGTACACTGGTGTGTACGTTTTTTACTTGTGTAATTGTCGGTAAAGTTTGCCCTTTAGGGAGGGAGCTATCGGCATAAGTTTTTTTTGGGGGGAAGTTGCTGATTTTGAAAAGTCCAGCGCCGAAAATATCAAAAGGTTTTCTCTATGATAACAACACATAAGATAGATGGGGGAAAGGGAAAAACCAAGAGCACTTTCGCTAAAGTGAGTGCCCTTGGCCTGTAGCGCTATTCGTAGATCATTTCATACTCTAAAAGAATGGCTCCGCCGCCTTCTCCCGCAAAAAATAAGGTTTGGATATCTAGAAGCTCATACCGGCTGGACACTAAGTCCTTTGGCATCGGAATCCCATAAACCTTGCTCAAGGTTGCAGGATTTGCTAGTTCAATACTGGCTTTAAAATTGTAGGCAACCGGTGTGACCAAGAAATCAAAGTTTTTGAAGAATTTGAACATTTCTTCTCCAGAGTGGACAAATATATAATTGCCACTGCGACTTTGGCTGATATGATTGATAAAATCCTGATTAAAATTAAGCCCTAAACCAATTGCTGTCATGCCAATATTTTCATTAGCAAAATCCGTAACGAGTTTAAGAAGGGGGGCATCATCAGTTACGCCGGTATTTAGGCCAGCATCAGATATGAGGATAACACGGTTTTGATAATCAGGCTTAAAATTCTTGGAAGTCAGCATGTAGCCATCACGAAGCCCTGCTTCAAGGTTAGTGGAACCGCGTGTGACGAGTTCTGCTATTTTTGCGGTAACGCTCTCACGATTGGACTTACTCATATTGATAGGTGATTGCATGATCTCGCTATTAGTATCAAAGACCACAACAGAAAGAAAGTCATTTTCATTGAGTTGATTTACCGTATGAATGGCGGCTTCTTTGGCCCATTCTAAACGACTTTTCATCGTGCCATCGTTATCTTCCATAGAACCACTTATGTCGATCACAAGGCTCAAGTTCAGGGCTGGACGTTCGAAGGTTTCTGCAGTAACAGCAGAGTTCATACTAATTTGCACATAAAATTTTGAATTTTTTAGATCGGCAGCAACGGCTGGTTGAATGCAAATTATTTCAGCGCACGGCTGAGCGGTTAAACTAAGATCAAAGGTAGACAAAAAGCCTTCCATAAGAAAAGCGTCTTTCTGAGGTACGTCACCATCATTGATTAAGGATTTTATAAAACCAAAATCCTGAGCGCCACCTGCTGTGACCGTTAATCCTTTTGCGCTAGTCATCGCACCGCCAGCAGCGGCACTCATGGGGAGTGAAGGCATTGCACCACCACCTAAGCTTTCAAGTCCGTCTCGCCAGTAAGGATGCTCATAAGGGTAGAAATCAGCGTGATCTTTCATGTTTTTCGCTAATTTGAATCCGAGATCGATTGTTTTTGCTAGAGCTTCATCTTGTAATTGTGCGGGTAATTTATAAAACTTAATTTGTAGCTTCTCTAATGCCTCATTAAGTTGATTGGAAACATTAAGGCGGTGCTCAGCACAGATGTTTTTTGTCCAAGGGCACCTGTAGTGAGACTTTGGATTGGACACTGAGGAATCTACGCCTGCAAGGGGTTCTAAATAGCAGAAGTCGACCGCAATACTGCTCTCATCTATGCCACCTTTAAGCATGGGAAAATCCTGTTCAGGAATAATTCTCCCCGTGCAGTCCTGGTAGGTA
Source organism: Oligoflexia bacterium (assembly GCA_030432875.1). Lineage (GTDB taxonomy): Bacteria > Bdellovibrionota_B > Oligoflexia > Oligoflexales > JAGOVF01 > JAUILP01. The sequence goes on from JAUILP010000079.1 coordinate 11,749, forward strand.
TCAATGCTATTTTGCATCGCGAGACCAAGGTCTTTTACAAAAAGTGTTCTCTTAATATTGACATCGCTATACGTCAATTGAGGGTTATTCGTATCACCCTGTGTTTTTGGGAGAATGCTTTCTGCCGTGTGATAGGTTCCGGTCTCGGCATCCTGATACCTCCAGGAAATTTTGCTGTCTGAAGCGGCATAGGCAACGCTGCCAATGCCAAGTCCTATTGTTGTCGCCATTAATAATTTTTTCATCGTTTTCTCCATTTTAAAATGATTTTGTTTCCTAATAAATACCTTAAAATTTGTTGTTGATTCAGCAATCAGGAGACCTTAATCACTTCGTAATATTTATCCTCCCCAGTAAAGATCACGAAAGCACAATCCACTTTTTTTATTAAAATAAAATTGCTCATTTTATCTCCATCATGCTGCCTCATCTAGCATATCTATAGAATAAATCTTCTGTTGGGAAATACTTCTCTGAACAACTGCGTTTTAATGTACTCCGTAGCGTACATTTATAAAACTTTTGCCCCGAAAAACTTATCCCCTAACATATTGATTGATTTGTATTAATCTTCAATTAAATTAAGCCAGTGCTATCTTAGTTAAAAAGCGATAAAATAGAAGCGGCGATAGGGCGCCGCCGGTTTTTTTTATTTAAGGAGAAATAATCATGATCAAAAATATTCACCCAGTGGAACGAGCAGTAAGGGTCATAGGCGGACTTGTTATCATGAGTATGTATTTCTGGATATCACCGAGTCCTTGGTTTTTTTTAGGAATTGTTCCTGTATTGACAGGCGCTTCAGGATGGTGTCCCCCTTATCAACTCTTAGGGGTCAGTACTTGTAAGAGAGAGAAACTATAATATTTTTTGTGTTTATTTTTTCCGAATATCTTCAACTTCAATAATGGTTGCTGCTAAAGAGATAGGCGGATCATGTTCCGCAAATCTTTTAACAATTTGCACGGTTAAATTGTGCTGGGTGATACGCCGATGCTTAAAGTCAACGACGTATCTAACAGTAAAATTTATGCGATCCATCAATAAAGAAGCCGTAATTAAAGGAGTCACTTGGGCATCTTCAATGTCATATTTTGAAACAATATGCTTCCAGGACGTTGTCGCCCGAAGGGCATATTCACCGACAACCTCTTCAGAAATTTTCGTCAGAATTTTTAAAACTTGTTCGATATTAGTTTCGGGACGAACCGGAATAATCATTTCATCCCAGAGAAACTCAAAGTCGGCAGAATAATTGTAGACGGGCTCTTTAAAAACAAAGCTATTGGCAATGCGGACTATGCGCCCATTATAAAGGTCGCCATTCACCCATGCCCCGCACTCCATCACCGTAGTGCGCAGAACGCCAATGTCTATAACATCTCCTTTTATCCCACCAAGTTGAACGCGGTCTCCGGTACGGAAAAAACCACTAAAACTAATGGCAAACCACCCTGCAATACTCGTTATTATCTCTTGCATGGCAAAAGCAATACCAGCACCTGCGACGCCAAAAAAAACAGTGAGTTTTGCAAATTGGTCGCTAAAAATAGCGATAATTATCATAGAGGATAGAAAGTATCCGGTAAAATTTAGGGCTTTTCGCGCCTTATATCTTTTTGATGTATCGGTGATTTTGATAATAAATTTGCGTTTAATCGCGTTCAGGATAACGAATACTAGCACTATAACTAAGAATATGGAGACTATTTTCCCAACTAGGGGATCGAAAAGCCAATTTTTTGCAGAATCTAATGAATAGTCAAAAATCACGTATGCTCCTCTTTTTTTTTTCGAGACATCGTACTTTAATGAAGCATACCATTTATATAGCCGTTTAGTATCGGCTAAAAACATGCTAATTTGCGATTTGGGTTTTGGGGCTGAGCTATTTTTGTCGAAAATAATCCCAGAAAAGTATTTTCGATTCCCCTTTAAGGCTTGTTGATTTGGAACAATGTTAGTTTAAATCTGTATGCACTATGTGGCGCTACTTTGTCCCTGGCATAAAAGAAATCCAATCATCTTTTTCCCAATAAAATATCGAAGCATTGAAATAATCATCAGGCAAAGCTGTACCTAGCCAAAGCCTAAATTTTTGGTCGATTTTTATATCAACGACTTCCTTAATTTTTACTGGAAGCTTTATATCTTTTTCCAATGAGCGAATTTGCGCACAACTATCAAACCTAAAAGACCGTAAAACATTGTTTGTTTTATGTCCCACAAGAAAAATGCGCGAATCCGCAATAAAAGAAAGGCCTTGCCAATGCATAGCTTCGTCTTGAATAGTTTTACTTACGGGACAGACGCGGGAAATTTGACACTGAACGATTGGATTTCCTGCGCACTCCATTATGACAAAGGGAAAGCCTTTAGTTTTAAGGGTGAGCAAATAAAAGCGCTTCGTGTCATCTGTGCTGCCAACAAATTTATTTGCCAGCTTATCGATGCCAGAAATATGTTCATCTTTGGTGCTCAAAAAAGACTTTTTAAAATCAGCTCTTAATTTTGTTATTTCACCTTTGGGTGCTTCTCCCCCTTTGTCTCTATGAGGAAGAACCATATCCCAGGCAATTGAATATTTTGTGAGAAAATTATAGTTTTCAGCGTCGATAATGGTCAAACTTAAATCATGGCTGTCCATTATGAATATTTTTTTATCAATCTGAAAAGCATACGCCCATGCTGGAATAGATTTTACTTCTGAAAATGTCACGCGTCTACTATCAATGAGTTCGCCAAATTTTTGCTTTCGTGTTTTGCCTGTTTCATCAAATGGCAGATGCACAACAATGTTTTTATGTAGTGGAAGAATAAGTAAATTATTTTTAAGTAAAATGAAACCTCGCATAAATTGTTCAATCGAGACTGCTGACTGATTTTCTTTGGGGCTGGGTAGGGTGAAGCTAATTTCTTTCTTTGTATAAGCCAATGAAAAAATAACGCTTAGGCATATTAATGTGAGCTTTCCCAACCACCTTTTTATTAAAAACATACATTTAGTTCCGAAGGCTAAAAGTGAACAAAATTGTCATAATCCTATTTTACCTATGAATTCCGGTTAAGGACAAATTTTCTATGGAATCTGATCTTATTTTTTGGGAAAAGTATCTTTCCGCGGTTTCTACAGACCAACGTTTGGCAGTTTTGCATGAGGCCCAAACCGCGCAAATCTCTATGCCTATAAGCCTAGCGAGTGATATTTTGCTACTTGGTTTGAGTAGTGCTGAAAATCAAGCGATTTTAGAGTGTGTTGATTATAGCCAAGATAGTTTGGACTATGAGGCTTTTCTACTTGATGATATTGCTTTGTGGGATCAAGATCTGGCAGTAAAGGCCTTGCTGCTATGGTCAAAAAATTCTGAAAATATTCTCTGGCATAGGGTGCTTCTTATGCTGTGTTCTCCTTTTAGTTCTCAAAGGGTAAAATATACCATAGTAAGTTTAGCTCATCACCTAGACGGCGAACTCGTACTCAAAGCGCTTGAGGCACAGGAAGGGACTTTAAGAGATTTTTCACCAGCTTTTCATGCTCTTATATTTGAAAAAACCATTGCGTATCACTATTCAAGTCGGGTATTTGAAGACCTAGCTCTCTGGGTGATTGATGCCGCTAAAAAACAGAGTTTGCCAGAAAATAAAGCCTTGCTACCGGCTATTATGAGCCTTGCCATCCTAAATCCCGGGGCGCTTAAAAATATCAATAATGCCAAATCCTCAAACTGGCTTTATTGGGGATCAATCATTGACTCACTTTTGCTGAGTTTTACGCCGAAAAAGATCGCATCTAAAGCTTCTAAAAATACCCCAAGCACAAGGTCTAAAAAAGGTTCGGACAAAAGTTGGCCAGAGCTTCATAATCGTTCCTCTCTTAACTCTAGTACGGTAATAAACCTTCTCCATCAGCAAATAAATTTAGAGGGTTTTGATCAAAAAAAATTATTTGAGCACTTCGCCGGTTTTTCTCCCCAAATCATTATCGAGCTCTTTGATAAGCGCCATGAAATTGGGGTGCCTCAAAAAAATCTGGTGCCGTTACTCGCTTTTTTACCATTTAAGGAAAAAGAAAAATTGGTGAACGAGTTAAGCGGTGAGGAACATGGGAAGCTCACATTATCGATGCCTGTTATGCGTGGCACTTTAAGGTCAGCACTTTGGCGGCTTGAAGGAAGCCCTAATCCTCATTGGCCAGCACATTGGAATGGGTTAGTCACGGAACAAGAAAAGGTCGTCTCTTATTTTATAAGTCAGGAAAAAACTATACCGCCAATAGAACCGCTGCTACAAACCTTTAAGTATCAAACGGAGCCGCTCCATTTTATGCTCTTAAAGCAAAATAATGCCCAGAGAGAAAGAAGTTTGTTTTTAGCAGAAGCATTTCGAAGTTATTCAGAAATGACGGAAACCACATTTGCGCCTACTTTTTGGGGTTTACTGCGAAAAAACTGGCACAGTAGGGAACTTCTTGATCTTGATGAACTCGTAAAAGAAGCGCGGTCGCAACCATTTTTGTGGCAGTTTCTCTATGTAAAAGTTCTCGGAAAATTTAGTTTTGACGAGCGTGCTGTTTTGAAAATACTTGATTTTGTGAGAACGGACAGTTTAGAAATGCAAAAAACAGTCGTTCAGAGTCTAGCATCTAACGGAACAGGAAGGGCGCTACAAGAACTTGCGCATTTACTCACCCGTCCAGGATCGCCAATGAGTCTTAGGCTGGACGCCGCTCATGCTTTAAAAAATCATGATTTAAGCCAAATTCAAGATGAGCTGATAGCAACTCTTAATGATTTGACAAGTCAGCACTGGGAGACAGGTTTCAGTAGAGAAGCATTTGAAGAGCAACGAGATCTCGTCGAATTAGTTGAAACACTTATCGTACCCAAGCAATATCCCATCAATGCAATAGGGCAAAAAGGAACAACAACGGTAGAAAAAATTAGTATAGACCCCAATATGCACGTAAATGCCGCGCGAATAGACGGCGTTCTTATAAAAAAACTTCCTCATTATAAAGAATTATCGAGTGAGGTGAAAAGAGCGCTCCGTACCGCTCAGTTTTTTCATGAGCAGGTCACAGAAGCCTCTGATATGTCAGCCATAGACCTGAGTCCTCTCGTTGATATGCAGTATAAAGCCCTAGAGCTACTTTTTCGCGAACTGTTTGAAGAGCCTCTTAAACAGCTTTTGGGAACAGGTATTGTGCAAAGAAAATTAGACCAACTCGGTTATGCACGTCCTATTCCGAGGTTGATGGATGAGTTTGAAGGGTTTATTAGCCAAATGGATATCATCAAAACCATACCATTTTTTAGTAAATTCAAAATGCGCAAATTGCTCCGTAGTCTTTGCCAATTTACCCCCGATCGGCGGTTTACCTTCGACGGGCTTAAGGCATTTGGTATATTTTTTATTTGCTTTGGCCGGAGTAAATGCCCTTATGGACTTACCAAGATAGTAACGCTCGGTCTTTCCGAAACAGCTTTGCAAGATTTTGCAAAAAATCTTCATGTCGTTCAGGACATTCGTAACCGTGCCGCCCATGAGGGGTTTCACCCTGAAGCTAAGGCAAATAT
>JAUILP010000160.1 GCA_030432875.1 Oligoflexia bacterium
TTTCCGCGTTGCCATTTTGTCTCAGCCAGATTGGCATTCGGCAGAACCATGGCAGCAATTTGGACGGCCACGCCTGTTTTTTGCTATAAGCGCAGGAAACATGGATTCTATGATAAATCATTATACGGCCAATAAAAAAATCAGAAGCAATGACGCTTATTCGCCAGGAGGGAAAGCGAGGCTCCGACCAGACCGAGCTTCACTTGTTTATACCCAGCGTGCTAAGGAAGCCTTTCCTGGGATACCCGTTGTCGTAGGCGGCGTTGAAGCCTCTCTTAGGCGTCTCGCTCATTATGACTATTGGAGTGATAAGGTGCGGCGCTCGATACTCCTCGATGCTAAAGCTGATATAGTGGTTTATGGCATGGGAGAAAGGCCTATTGTTGAAATAGCAACCCGTCTCGCCTCAGGGTCTTCTGTCAAGGACCTAAGGACCCAGCGAAGTGTGGCCTATGTGTTGGGCGCTAAAGAGATTGTCCCTGAAGACTTTGAGGGCAAAAAAATTTTACCTTTACCCAGTTACGAAGAAGTAAAGGCCGACAAACTGACATTTTCGCGCGCAACCGCTCTAATCCATAGCCATACAAATCCCTTTAGATCCCATGCTCTAAGTCAAAAGCATGGCGATCAGACCGTCATTGTCAATCCACCGGACTATCCTTTGAGCGAGCAAGAAATGGACGACGTTTATGGCCTTCCTTTTAGCCGCAAGCCCCATCCCACCTACACTGAAAAAATTCCTGCTTTCGAGATGATTAAAGATTCGGTCACTATAATGCGGGGCTGCTTTGGCGGATGTAATTTTTGCTCGATTACCGCCCATCAAGGGAAAATCGTCCAGTCTAGGTCCGAGACATCAATTCTTACGGAGGTTGCATCTATTGCGCGAGACAAAAACTTCAAAGGCATGATTAGTGATATGGGTGGACCCACCGCAAATATGTATAAAATGCGCTGCTCGCGCCCTGATATCGAAGCAAAGTGTCGTCGCCCATCATGTCTTATGCCGGTAAAATGTCCCGTACTCAATTCAGATCATAGGCCTCTTATCAAAGTACTGAAAAAGGCACGCGAAATTCCCGGTATTAAAAAAATATTTGTCGCCAGTGGTGTGAGAATGGACCTTGCCCAAGAATCTTCTGAGTATTTGCGTGAACTCACGGAACATCACGTCAGCGGTCTTCTCAAAGTCGCTCCTGAGCATGTCGCCCCGGAGGTGCTGCGATATATGCGTAAACCTGCTATCAGCAATTTTAGCAAGTTTTCTGACGCGTTTAAAAATGCGAGCTGTGCAGTCGGCAAACCCAAACAGTATTTGGTGCCCTATTTTATCGCTAGCCATCCTGGTAGTGATATTCATGCTATGATTGAGCTGGCACTTTATTTAAAACGCAGCGGCTATCGTCCTGAGCAGGTTCAGGATTTTATTCCAGCCCCTTTTGATATCTCAACATCTATGTATTATACGGGTCTTGATCCCTACACCGAAAAACCTGTTCATGTCGCCAGCGGCCTTAAAGAAAGAAAATATCAAAGAGCCTTAATGCAGTATTTTGTACCGGAAAATTACTACCTGGTCAAAGAAGCGCTTATTTTGGCTGGTAGACAGGATTTAATCGGTAGTCATAGCGACGCTTTGATCAGTGCAAAGCCACCGAGGACAAGGATGCTATAGGTTATTGATCGGGATCATTGACTCCCTCTCAAATATAGGTTGAGTAGGGAGTTTATGGGCTATAATTCTGCTTTTAAAAACTTTAGAATTTCTCGGGTAAAATATCCTAGAATTTCTTGTTCTATATGCTGACTATTATCTGGTAAAAACTCTGGACACTAGGAAGATATTTAAATATCTCCATAAAATTTTTGTAGATACCCAAAGCCAAAGCAATAAGCTACTTCGTTTTTAATTTCATTATCATCAGTGTTACGAACTATTGAAATTACTAAAAGAACACATCTTCCCTTGGTGCGTTCGTCTTTGTCGGGATTATTCGCCAAACAGTTCAACTCGCCTACCTTATCGTAACTATATTTTGGTAACGCTAGCATATCATCAAATGAGGCTGTCGCTAAGCATTCATGCAATGGCGTATAATAAGCATTTTTAGTTAAAGAGTATCCAGCATAAGCTAATTGAGACATTGTGCCTAAGAGGATTAGTGATAGAAGGGAAATTTTTTTCATCGTTGCTGCTCCTAATGATGGTTAATTTTTTTCGCTAAGGGGTGAAGTGCATAATCCCCTCAAATGACTTAAAGGACCCGAAGATCAGAAAAGTTGTCGAAAACTTCCCTGCCAGTGCTTAAGATGCTGAGTATTAAAATCTTATTGCTCTGTCAAGCAATAAAACTAATTGCAAGGCGGTCTAGAATGTAACTCTCTGAAATGAGATGAATTAGGCAAGAAATCACGGTTTTGGGCTAGGTTGACGGTGGCCCTGGAAATACCACTTTTTAATGCAAAAAAAATTAAACCTGGTTATAGAAACAATCATTCTGGAAGGCTGAAAATAATGGGGTGGTAGTCAAAGTAAGGTTTTGATAGGTTCAAAGTGACTCGGGAAAATGACTTGAAGGGCCACTTTATCGTTGAAAAACTGCGAACTTTAAAGTCGTTTGATAGGGGCCCTATTGATGATCAATTAACGGCAGTCCACCGGTGAGTTCTGGCTGCTGGCGTTTTATTTTTTTTAGTCAAAATCCTCGTAGCCCAAGGATCAATGTGCTAATACTACTTCGTTAAATTGGCGATAACTGTGTTGCTCGTCGCGGAAAAATGCTCATTTACCATAATGTAAACTCCGCTTTTCCCCCATCCTCGCGCCTTGTTCTCCCCAATTTAACGCAGTAGTACTAACAAGTGTAAAACTAAAATTGGGGATTTTTTTTTAACACTATTTTTCAAAGAAAAGCTTTTTGTCTTTGAAAAGTATGTAAAACGTAACAATTAATAAGAGTCCCGTTTGTATAACCTTGCTATCAGGATGAGTCATAAAGATTTCATTCGATACATTCGCGCCAATATGTAAAAGTATTGCGACCAAGATATTTCGGTTAGATTTGTAATATAGCCAGTTCATCAAAATGACAAAAGGGAAAAGGCTCACAATAAAGTTTAGGGAATATAAAAGTCCA
>JAUILP010000080.1 GCA_030432875.1 Oligoflexia bacterium
GAAGAAAGAAAGTCAAAGCCCTTGCTCATCAGGCGATTAAAAGGGTGGTTAATGGCTAAACCCATCGCCGAAGCGGGTTTGCGAGCTTGCGAGCAAATCCCGCGCAGGCGATGAGTAATTAGAAAGGAACACATTTGAATCAATATTACCTGTACCAGTTATAGACCATCCTGAATACGGAGATCGGCTGGGGTATGATTCTGCATAAAAACCTCGCGAGTTGTCAAAAAATACTGAATTTTTTACAGTGGTCGTGAGGGTAAATGTGCCCTGTGGAATAAGGTGAGTCGTGTTATTGTAATTAGCCCATATACCATTAAAGAGGTAACCGAATACAGCATACTGAAAATTCGAGTTAGTCCCAAAGGGTGAAAGTTCAAAGCCAGTTCCACTAGAACCCGCCGAACCCCCAGTAAGAATATCTGTAGCGGGCGCGAAAGTCGAGCCAATGACATAAATAGGATTTGCTTGAGTCCCCACCGCATTGACCGTACCATGCACAAGAATTTTTTGCCCGTTATCTATAAATATGGTTATCCCTGGGTCTATTGTTAAGGTGACACCAGCATTAACTGTAACTGTCCCGGTCACTCTTTTGTTGGCGTTCCAAGTAGTATTAGCACTAATTACGCCGCTCACTGATGTAGCCCCGCCGATATCAGTGCTGAAATTAAATGGATTTGGAACATCTCCGGGAGCAACAGTGACATTATTATTATTGCTCGTGGCACTCCCATTTGTCATATTAAGTGTCCCGGAGCTAACACCCGTAGGAACGGTAATTCCTGACATATACGTGGCACCACGACAAATGGTAGATTCGCTCAAAGCTGCTGGAAAATTGACGCTATTACTGTACGTTTCCGTAGTATTTTTAACGCCGATCATCTCCATATATCCTTGTTCACCCCCGTCTTGGCCATGCCTAAAATTAATGGCAAATTCGCCGTCAGGGACTGAAGATAAATCAATTAATTTACTAAAAGCGTGATTTATACAATCGGCATCGGTACTGGTCATAGCACCGGTAATATATACTTTATTACTATTATAGCGACAGTAGCCTGAAACGGTATAGGAGTTTTGCCCGACACAGAAATAATCTGCGGCGGGGGCAGTAAGTACCAGTGATTGGTACTGCATGGTTTTAGTCCAAGTTGCTGTTAAAGCATCGGCATACAGCTGCCAAACTCCGAGATTATTTTTACCAATGACGCAAAGGGTTAGTGAACCATCGGCAAAAGAGGTAAGGTCATCAGAAATAAGATTGCTTACAGCTATTTCACTACCATATCCTGAACTAAGTGAGCAGTTAGTTGAAGAGGTTAATCCCAACTTGTATTTATAATGAGTGATATTTGTGCCTGCTACACTCACGGCCAGACTTGGTATATTACTTCTTCCAACAGGGGCATTAGCAAAAGTTGTAAGAATTGGACTACTATCTTTGACAAGAGTTAAATCATCGAAAGCGCTGTTGCCAGCAGCATCAGTAACAGTTAGTCTAATGACATAAGTCCCATCCGCAGATGTTGCAACCGTAGTATCTTCAGCTGATTGACTGCCAAAGGTCACTGTTCCAGGCCCACTTTGCTTGCTCCAAGAATACGTCATAGTGTTTGCATCACTTGAAATAGCATTTATAGATGGTACATCATTTGTCGTAATATCTGGGCCAACATTAACATTAGGAGGTAAATTATCATAGGTAATGGTATCAGTTGATGCACTCACATTCCCAGCAAGGTCTTTAGCCTCCATACATACTGTTTGAAGTCCCTGACTTGTGGTTAAAGTATGGGCAATAGGGTTGGCAGTATAAACTACCCAAGAAGCTCCGGAACAATCGGCTCCATTAGCTTTTCTGTAATGAGAAATACCACTTACATTATTTAAGGTAAGACTAACCGCCATGCCATTAGTGTAAGCCGCATCAGCATTTATAACAAACGATGAGGAAGGCGCAACAGTATCCCAGCTTATGGTGCTGGTGCCAAACCCGACTTGAATATTGGTCGCGGTATCTATTGCCAGAGATTTTATATTATAGCTTGAATTGTTGGTAAATATACTATCGTCAAGTAATAGGCTCCAGCTTGTTTTTCCGGAAGCTTGGTGCCAATAAGGACATGTGACTGTAAAGGCACTTTTTAGATCATTGAGACACTTTCCCGAAGTGATTTCTTCAATCGAAACATTCACCAAATTAACTAAAGAACCCCCAGTATCAATAGCGCTACCGACAATTGATATTTGCGGCCCTGCCCATGATTCTGGACCTTGAAATCCTGAAGTAGTGATAGAACTTGATGGCGGAGTTGCATCTAAAGTAATCGTTTTTGTCGTCATGGCAGAGGTATTTCCCATATCATCTTTCACCTGAAGGCAAACCTCTTTAAGGCCATCGCCCGAAGACAGTGCAAAAGTAATAGGACTATAGGCTTGCCAAGCTTCGCTTGAAAAGTCACTTCCTTCGATTATGCGGTACATTGCAACGCCAGTCGCATCAACTAGGTCTATACTCACACCTGTTGTTTTGGTAAAAGAAATGCCTCCACCATTAATCGTAAAATCTGAGGATGGAGCTGCACTATCCCAAACAAAATTGGTATCAACAGTAGGGGACTCTGTATTTCCCAGATTGTCTGTGCCTTTGATGCTAATCTGGTAGGTCATGCCATTAGTAAGTATCCCGTCATTTAAGGTGTATGCCCAGCTCTCTAAGCCGCTAGCATTTAGCCATACCGGGCTTACAGAGTCAAAAGCTGAACCATTACTTTTTAAATAGAAACTATTTCCATCACGAATGCTTAGTGAAATTCCTGCGACTCCTGAAAGACTGTCGCTTGCTGTTCCGCTCAGGATAGTGGTATTGCCTGGTGTTGAAAGAGGCCCTAAAGTACTGGGGATATTGCTGACTGATGTGGGGGGCGTGGTGTCTAATGTAATCGTATCCGTTACCGTACTGCTATTATTGCCCACACTATCTTGAACTTCTAAACAGACAGTCCTAAGGCCTTCACCTCCAACTAAAGTAAAAGGGATATTATTTGCAGTATAATCGAGCCATGATTCAGCCGAGCAATCTGCTCCATTTGCCGCTCGGTAACGAGCCACGCCGTTCGGGAAACTTAGAATTAAGGCAACACTAGGACTAATGGTGTAAGCGGCATTATCTGCATTGATAAAAAAGGAAGGACTTGGGGGAGTGCCGTCCCAAGTCACCGTGGCACTACCAAAATAAATTTGGTCGTTGGCTGCAAAGTCAACAGCTTTAGATGCTAAAGTATAGGTTGTTCCATCTGAAAAAGTTGTATCGGCAATGCTGAGAGTCCAATCTGTTGTTTCGGTCATTTGTAGCCAGTGCGGACAGGCCGCATCAAAAGTAATAAGATCATCATTGAGGCAAAGTGCTGCGCCTTCTTTGACGGAAAGGTAGACTTTATCGATAAGACTTAAGGTATCTGATGCGGCAACAGAAAAATCAGTCATATTGCCTGCGGTTGAACCCACTCCGAGTGTGCCCTGGGTAATAATTGAACTTCCTGGCACTTCGGTATCTAAGGTGATGGCATCCGTGCTCACAGTAGAAACATTGTCAACTGCGTCTTTTACCTGTAAGCAAACTGTCTTGCTCCCATCTGTGCCTTCTAAAATAAAACTAATAGGACTGCCAGCAAATGTTTGCCATGTCGCTCCTGAGCAGTCACTTCCACTATTAATGCGGTACATAGCAATTTCAGCTGGAGTCGTAACGTCGATATCTACTGTTGCGTTTTTGGTATAATTTGCAATGCCATTGATTTGAAATGCTGAGTCTGGCGCTGAAGCATCCCATGCAAATCCAGAGCTTTCTACTGGCGTCTGCATGTTACCGGCTTTATCGAGGGCTTTGCTTTCCAGTGTATAGTTAGTCCCATCAACTAAGATGCTATCAGCTATCGTAACCGACCATCCTGAGACCTTCTCTGCGACAAGCCAGTTTGGACAAGCTACAATAAACTGATCTTGTGCCGTGTTCAGACAAAAACCTGATGTTTCATTTTTGAGTGAAGCATAAATAGTCTCTACTCCAGAGCCACTTTCCGTCACCGAGCCTACTAACTTCGTTTGAGCCCCCGCCGTACTTTCAGGGCTGAGCACGCCTGCGACGCCATTGACGGAGAGAGGGAGGATGGTATCGAGAGTAATGGTCTTGGTGGTGGTCGAAGAGATATTTCCGACGGCATCTTTGACTTCAAAGCACACCGTTTTTAGGCCATCTCCTGCGGTGAGTGTATGCGAAATCGGCAGCGCCCCTAAATCTTCCCAGGTGGCTCCTGAGCAATCACTCCCATTAGCTCGCCGGAAAGCAACAACATCTGCGCTTTGTACCAAAGAAAGGCTAACGGTGCTGATCTTTGTAAAAAGTGCATCGGAATTTATTCTAAAAGCGCTATTTGGGGGTGTCGTATCCCAGGTCAAAAATAGACTATCTGCTGCACTGTTTCCCGCTGCGTCAGTAGCGGTAAGAAGTATTTCATAGAAGCCGTCACCAACGGCGCTAATGCTCGTATCCTCAGCATTTGGGTCAGAAAAAGTGATGGTGCCGACGCCATTTTTTTTCGTCCACAAATATGTGACAGCATTGATGTCGTATACGGTCGCGTCTAAAGCGGTCAGAACCCGTGCGGAAACACTGTCTCCAGCTTCTACTGTTGGGGGAATAGTATCTTTAACCCACAAAGAAGCGGTAGCAGTAGTAAAGGGCTGAATATTACCGGCTGCGTCTTTACCCACGACACAGAGTTTTATGCTTCCATCAGGAATATCAGAAAGGCTTAATTTAATGTTGATATTTTCAGGAATAAACTCAGAGCTATAACCAGATGCGACCTGGCAGTTGATATCAGCACTTTTTCCGAACTTAAAGCGGTAAGCCACCAGGCCGGTATCTGCCAAAACATCAATATCAGTGTTTACGATTCTATTAATGTCTTGAGGGACATCGTTTAAAGCAGCGACGGGTGGCGTGATATCCCAGACAAAAGAGCCTAGGGCTGCCTGCGCCATAGCATTTTCAGCATGATCTATCCCTAAAGAGTAAACACTATAAGTTGTTCCATCGACGAGCAGGGCGTCATCTAGACTTAAACTCCAATCTTCAAGGCCTTCGGGCGTCAGCCAAACAGGGCAGGGACTGGTGAAAGCCTTAAGCTGTGCATTCAGACAATTCTGACCGCCATCATTGGAAATTGAAATATTGACCTTAGCTACGCCGGAGGTCACATCTTCTGCATTTCCCTTGATCAGGCTACTAGCTCCCGGCGTATAATCTGCATTAATGGGGCCAGAAGTTATGGTCATGGTGCTCGGCGGGGTGGTGTCCAAGACAATAGAAGCCTGCCCTGTAGCAACGTCACCCCAGTAGTTCTTAAATGCGCTGCAAAGATCTTTTTTTCCATCCCCATTTGATAAAGTAAAAGAGAATAAGCTGGTTTTTTCAGGTAAGAGTGTCTCTGTTGAACAGTCACTTACTTCCTTAATGGTACGACTTATATATGCGGAAGAAGAAGCAGATACGCTGATTTCTACCTGAGATTCCTTGGTAAATAGAGCACCATCATTGATAATCAGGGTCGTGTCAATTGGTTCCGGATCTATGACAACAAAAACAGCGTCTGTTTCCGTTGTGTCAAAGGTTATCCAATATTTTCCAGAAGTCGTCTTGCTTATAGTCCGATCAGTTCCGGAAACAAGATTTTTTAACTCTTTACCATTGGCGTCATAAACGGCAATTTTAACCCAGGGTTCGTTGGTAAGAGTATCAACTTTCATGGCAATAGTGGTTTCTTTATTTAAAGAACCTTTTTTTACCTTCCAAGAAACCGCTAAACGCTCATCTTGAGAGGCCTCGGAGTAGCCTGTTTTTACTTTTGTTAATGATACTTTTGTCTCTGAAGAAGAAGAACCGTCAGGGATAACCGCTTTAGCCTCAGCTATGTTTACGCCTCCCCCAGCCTTAGTTATATTGGCCTCAGCTTCTGTGGTTCCTTCAAATATTTTTTCTGAACTATCATTGACATGGGCGTTTATTTCGGCTTTATAATCACCACCAGAACAAGCAAGGGTGAGGATAAAACCTAAGAGGGCAAAGATATTTTTTTGTTTATAAAATGTAATGCTCATCATTTTTAATCCCACATGCAGTTCAAAAAATTATGTAAGCTTTCTCCTGTACTTCTACCATCGACAAAACGGTTCTATTCTTGAGTAAAAAACAACAAATAGTTTAAATATTAAATATATAGGCTAGTTAGCAGAGGGCTTGGGGCTAGACTTATTCTTTATGCGTGAAAAGTCTTAGGAGAGTTATGTTCAATATTTTGTTTTTATACGTGTAAGACAAAAAACTGAGACCATTGTTGGAGTGTTAAAATTGCCAGGCAATTTTTAAGTATAGGCGATCAAGATCGCGGTTACGGCTGAGTAACCCAATGTGATCGCCTTGAATATCATCCCATATTAGATCCGCTCGGACTTGGTTAAATAGATAAAACATCAATTCCACGCGCTGCCATATCTCATCACTTCCTAGTCCGAAAAAAGTCACAGACTTTATTTGAAAGCGGTCGAGACTCATGGGATAAATAAACTGCGTGGCAAAATAGTGGAGTTGATCTATTTCCTCTAAATCAGGGTGACTAGAGGATAAAATCTCACTTTGCAGCTGTAGCCCAAAAAGAAGGTCAAAGTCGGTGGCATAATCATAGCCAAGTGCTGAGCCAAGACGAGGAACTTTAAAAAGACGGCCATTAATAGGGCTATTTATGTGAAACCCTGGCATATAAATAAGGTCCCAGCGGAGGACCGAAGCATCGAAGGCTAAGCTCTGTGATACGCCCAGAGAGTCTTCTTCTTTTTGAACTTGGTGCAAAACGGGAAAAAATTGACTGTTTAGGGTCGGCTCAAATACCGGGAAATGGTTTTCATGATGATAATAAAAAGCCTTGATGTCTAGACCGTTCTCTAATAAATAGCCAATGCGACCACCAAATTCAAAAATATTCCGATAATCATGGTCTGAGGATTTATCTATCAAAAGGCTATCGCCCTCGGTCTGCGCAATTTTTTGCTGGTTCCAGGGGCTGGCAATAAGCTGTAGATTCCAAGAATGTGTAACCATCTGGTAGTTAATCATCCAGGATGCTAATTTATTGTCCTCAAAACTATTAAGAGGATGCTCATTATTATCTTGGTGATTAACAATATCGACAATGGGAATACCAAAGGTTTCTCCCCAGGTTATTTTTTGTAGACCAATGATTATGCGACTGGATTCTAGTGTTTTACCGAGCCAGAGTTCATCAAAGCGCCAGTCTTTTCGCTCTCTGCGATTCGTTTTAACCGTTTCTTTTCGTCCCAATATGCTGAGTTTGTAGTCCTCTTTTCCATAGTTCAAGCCGCCGCTCACATTGAAAATAACAAAAGGCCGCGAAGAGGTGCTCATGTGCTCTCGAAGAGAATAATTTTGTTCATACCCAAGCTCCCCAGAACAATCAGCACTCATCCAAGGTATCCCTGGCAAATCTTCGCGTTTTATCATTGTCTCTGGTAGGCCTGAGGTTGGCTGTGCATAAGAGGTGTTTTCTGAAACCAGGAGAACCGGAGCATCTGCTGCCTTATAACTTGGCAAACCCACTGGATAGCTACTGCCGAAGCTCGATGCAAATGAAAAGCCAAGGCAAAGAATCAAGTAGGTAAATAATCTGCAAATTAATAGGACCGGTGTGTAGGCATTTTTTATCATAAAATCACTGGGATCAATTCAAGGCGTTTTGGTTAAAAATAGCTTCACTCAAGGTGGTTTGCGTAATCGACTTTATCGTAATCAGCGAGCTAATATTTTTGCGCATGGCATCCTCGATCAAAATTTCGGTGGGCCTACTTCCACCGCCTATATCTTTGTACGCTTTATAAGTGACATGTTTGAGTACGTCCCCGCTTTTGGTCAAATAATCAGCACTCAGGGGGTGAAAGGTATTTTTCTCAACGTTTACTATAAGTTTGTCATAAGTTAACCCTTTTTTTTGGGCCGTCAACAAGAGTTGCCAGATGGTTGCTTCGTCTTTTTCTATTTTGGCATCATAATCCCCGCTCCATTTCATGCGTGATATATCACCATTAGCGGCCTCACCCATTAATTTTTGGCTTAAACTTATGCGAACCGTGCGTTTGAGATTGGGGATAAAAGCCCACATGTTTTCACCAAGCATAAGCATATTTCGGCCTTTGTCGCGGTCTGGGGTTAGGGTTTTGATCAGTGTTTTATCTTTTCCCTTAGTAAAAACTTCAAAGGTGGACAGATCACCGTCGTTAT
Source organism: Oligoflexia bacterium (assembly GCA_030432875.1). Lineage (GTDB taxonomy): Bacteria > Bdellovibrionota_B > Oligoflexia > Oligoflexales > JAGOVF01 > JAUILP01. The sequence continues at coordinate 8,360 of JAUILP010000080.1, forward strand.
TTTTGACCTCAATCATCATCTTGAAGTCTTCTTTTGGGCTGCGGATTTCATCGACTCTTTGAATAATCGTGTCGGGACTGATTTTTTCTTCAGGCTTTGCTTGAGCAGCGGTCGCTACACAAAAAACAGAAGTCAGTAGCGTAAGGAATTGAACGCGCATTATTTTAGTCTCCTAACAGTTAAGGCACTGGCTATAGTAATAGTCAGGGGGGTGAACAGGTGCCACAAAAAGTGGCTATCCCGCATATTCTCAAAAACTTATTATGAGGGGTTCTCGGCATCTATTTTGCTCTTAGGGCTTCACCGATAGGAATCCGGGATACCTTTAGCCCAATGATAAAAGTGGCGATGAGCGCAGTAACGATACTCAGGCCAAGAGTTGTCATGATCATAAACCCTTCGATGTCCAGCTTTACGTTATATTGCCTCGTAATACCCGGCGCTGGGGGCATAAGGATCCCATTGGTTAAAAAAACTCTATCGACAATTATAGCAAAAATGACCCCGGTAATAGCACCAAGTAGCCCTAAAAATAAGCCCTCAAAGAGTAAAAGCCGAAGAACCTCCCCCGCTGATTCCCCGTTTGCTCTGAGGTTACCAATTTCTCTTTTTCTCTCCAATATCGTAAAGGAAATGGTATTGCCTATACCCAAAGTCACAATGAGAAGAATGATAACCTGAATCACATAAAACTGTTGGTTTAGCCAATCAACCGCGTGCTGATAATAAACTTTATCGAGTACCTCAAACGGAGTGGCTTGGAGGTTTGGTAAGTTTTTGCTAAAGGCGCTAAAAAATTCGTCCCAGGTAGACTTCTCTGATAGGCCTAACGCAATGGATTCAATTTTGGGCGTGTCCAGTAAGATCTGAGCCTGGGACAACTGAATTTTGAAAACCGAATCGTCAACTTCCTTTAACCCTGTATGAAAGACTCCCGTTAGTTTGGCATCAAAACCATTGATGCTACCATAAACGGTGTTAGTTAAAACCGTTACTCGGTCTCCCGGTTCTACCCCGAGTGCTCGTGCTAAACCAAGGCCCATTATCATCCCATCTTCATGGTCGTTTAAATTGGCCCCCTTAACAAGATTGATGGTGTTAAAAAAATCTGACTCCACGCGGCCATCAATACCGATACCATGTCCACTAACCGTTATTTGGCCATTGGTGAGCAGTGAAGAAAATTCAATTCTTGGAAAAACATGTTCAACCGAGGGGATGTCGTGCAAAGTCGCAAGGACGGCGTCTGTATTTTCTATCCAGTGCTCCCAAGGCTTTTCATAAACAGTATCCCTATAACCCAATGTGTTTATTTGACCGTGGCCAAAGCGCGAATGGATGGTGTTATCGCGGTATTGATTCATGATGCCATTGTTAAAGCCGTGAAATAGCAAAAGGGCACAGGCGCCCATAGCTACGGTAAGAATACTCACCAAGGTGCGGCGGGGATTTCTTTTTAGATTTTTAAAGGCGACGTTTATGAGCATATCAATGGGTTCCTAATATTTTTCCGTCATTTAAGGTGTATTTACTCGTGCAGTATTCTAGAACCATCGGATCATGACTAGCCATGATAACAGTTGTCCCCTGCTCTTTGTTTAAAGTACTCAGGATCTCAACTATCGCCCGCCCAGTTTGCTGATCGAGACTTGCGGTGGGCTCATCAGCAATGATCACCGCGGGTTTTTTGGCAATCGCCCGTGCTATGGCGACTCTTTGCCTTTGCCCACCGCTCATTTCGCTTGGCATTTTATTTTTATGTTCTCCGAGTCCCACTTGATCTAAAGCCCATTCAGCGATTTTTTTGCGTTCTTTAGGCTCGAGTTTTTGGCGGGCTAAAAAATATTCTACGTTTTCAAGTGCTGTGAGCACCTGCATCAAATGGAATTCTTGAAAAATAAATCCGAGTTGGTAGCGCCTTAGAAGATTTTTATTTTTTTCACTTAAGGATCCGATTTCTTGATCCTTAAAATAAACTGTGCCCTGGCTAAATGGCTCTATTAAACCAAGAATACTCAGCAACGTCGATTTGCCAGAGCCAGATGGCCCCACAAAGCACGAAATGCTATTTTGGTTAATTTCTAGGTTTATATCAGATAAGGCGACGACCTGATTGATGCCCAGCGGGTAGGTATGGGATAGGCTTTTAATACGGTACAGGACGGACACGGCGACCTCCACTGAACACAAGGTAAACACAATCGATTCAAACTGAGATATCATGGCATGAAAAGCCGAAAATGTGAATGTTTTTGGCTTTTTTTTCGGCATGATCAGGTGTCATATCATATCCGAAACTGACCTAAGAGACAGGATGAAACGCTTGATAGACGTGGTTTACCTTACTGAAGTTTTACCCAGGTAAGCTCGTGTTTATTATGAAACAAATGAATTATAGTGCTCCCCGGTACTTGAGCGAACGAGGAAATCGCTTGATAATGCTGCTCACCTTGAAATTTCAGGGTTACCACAAAATTTTTAACTTTTCCGCTATTTAACCAAGACGCGACGTATGGCCAAAGCTTTTCCGGGTAGCAGATCATATCAGAAAAAAACCAGTCATAGGTGTGGCGGGATTTTTCAGGTGTATAGTTAAATGCATCTCCTTTAAGAAAAGTAATGCGAGGGTTCTCCATTAGGCTCTGAGAAAGTGGTGAGCGGTCAAGGGCATGAACCTGACACCCGAGTTCAGAAAGTACCCAGGTCCAACCTCCGGGCGCAGCTCCAATTTCGAGCGCTCTTTCATTCGTGCCAGGGCTTAAGCGCAGACGCGTAAAAGTTTCCCAAAGCTTTAAATAGGCGCGGCTGGGTGGATCTATTTTATTTTCGGCAAAATGATACTCGCCGTGATAGACAGGGTTAGCTGTCTTGGCGGCTAAAAACATCAGGTTTTGTTCTACCAATGTCCATGCCCCAAAAGTTTCTTTGCTAATCAGTTCCCAAGAAACGGGGAAAGTTAAGACTTTTATGCCTTTATACTTAGGTAGCAATTCTTCAATAAGGCTGCTACGCCGATGTAGCGTAAAAGAATAGTTATTCCAGTTGCGGCCCAAACTTTTTAATGTGTTTGCGGCCTGGGTAATTGACGTGATCGGGATAAATTTGGCGTCATACCAAATATCCTGAGCCCAGTAAGCCGTCTGTGTCATGCCTGAACAAACAAAAAGTCGATCATAGATGGCTTTTATATTTTTTAGCTCAGCTTTAAGCTGTTTTTCAAATCCCAGCGGAGCCAAATAAGCGGTATAGTTGCTAGGGACGGTCATTGATAATTACTCCTGACTCCGGCTCTGATAGATTTGCCCAAATAGTAGGGCGCTTGCCGCAGAAACATTTAGGCTCTCCACGGCCCCTGTGCCAGGGATATAAATAAACTCATCACAAATTTTGCGGATTTCAACCGACATGCCTTTTGATTCTGATCCCAGGACAAAAAGACTTTTGTTCTTTGCGCGTAGGCTAAATAGTGAGGAACCATTCTGAACATCGGTTCCATAAATACAGTAACCAAGTTTTTTGATTCTTTTTAAGGTTTCAGGAGGCTTTTCTAGATAGTAAAGCTGAACGGTTTCAGCCCCTCCTTCCGCTGTTCGGTAGATGCCGCCACCTAGGCGGGGTAAAACACCTTTGGGCCCAAGAATATGTGAGACGCCAAAATGAGCGGCGCTGCGCATCAATGCCCCGACATTTAAGGGATTTACGACGCCATCTAAGTATATCAATGTAGGAAAATTTCTGAGACTGGCCGGATTAAGCATGGTAAAAAGCTCTCGCTCACTAAAGACATTTTTTTCTTTAATGAGTAGGCAAATGCCTTCATGATGGAGGGCACCTGAAATATTAGCGAGCTCATCAGCATTCACAATGTGATAGGCGAGCTTGCGTTGCTTAAGAAATATGAGTAGGGCGCGAAACTCAGCCTCCATGCTTTTTAGGAGATATGCCCGTATTATAGACTCTGGTCGTGTTAAGAAAAGTTTATGCGCGGCATTGATGCCATAAATCTTAAGTTCATTACCTTGCTCTGATTTCTTCATGTGTATTTGTTACCTTGAACATAATATTTATCTTTAGGAATAAAATGACCCAAAACAAATTCTCGCTGTCTTGCCTTTACTCTATATAGCTGAATTGTTAGCAGATAAACAGGCTGTAGTGCAAGGCCTATATGGTCTTCGGGCCATATTTGCTGCTTATATCTGAAAAACTTCAGTCTCTGACACCTATTGGCAATAGAGATTTGCCCCGCGGAGAGCATCGCATCGAGGATACCGCCAAGGATAGAGACTTAGGTGTTTAGGTTAGAAATATCATCCCGACCTCTGACTAAACCCGCCCGTATTTGGCTAAAACGACCCAGCTTAAGCAATATAATTTGTAAAAAATCTGTCTGATTAGATTTAACACTCTGATAAATAAATGATTTCATAGAAATCAGGTATGGACTGATTTCCCATTTCTTTTGTAAATCATTTTGATAGAAGCCTCATGAAATATGTTTTTCGGCCATAAATCACCAATTTTTAGGAGTTTCCAATGTTACTGAAGAAAAAACTGTTTAACTGTTTTGGTGTTCTTGGTTTTCTTTTTATCTCAAATTTAGCTTCGGCAGATGAACTGACTTCAATGAACTGTTCCTTAACAAGTGTTGCTAAGGATGGGAGTAGTGTAGAGGAGGTATCGGTATATTCGGATACTTTTTCAAAATTGAAAACAATGAAAATTAAAAATTTCATAGAGCAATTTGAATTTCAAAATACAAGTATTGATTCAGGTACAGGCTTATTAATGCAAAGTTGGAATAGTTTTGGAGACATTAGAATCTCGGCAATTATTGGAGAAATGAATAGTCCTATTTATCTCTGGTATAACATGAATTGGGGATACCCTGAGGTAACACTCAATAACAGCAAAATAATTAATGGAGTTCCATATTCTTTCAGCTGTACTGTCACGAGCACAAACTATGGTGCAGAAGGCTAATGATTCTTTGATGCCTTAGCCTAAAGATAGCTTTAAAGGATCTTTACTAACTAATGCACTAATTATGGGTCAGCCTGCTGGCCCATGAATTAGAGTCCCCGTAGGGTTCATTTTTATCAGATATCTTTGCATTAAACTCATTTGCTGATCTTAAATACTTTGCGTTAAATTTATAAAAAAACACCAGGAGAACTAGCATGTTTACCTTAAAGCACCTAAAAAATATTTTGGCATTACCCGCATTTTTCTCGTTTTTTCTCTTTTCCTGTAACCAGCAAAACCCTCAAACTTCTCAGGTTAACTATAAAGATAGCAGCAAACATAAACTCGTTTCTAGCAACGCCAATGGGTATATCCTCTATTTGCGAGACTATTTGCTTGGGTTTTCGGGACAGCTCGCAGAAATTTATTTTCCCCAAGCCGAAAACCCACAGTTTCCAGGCTGTGAAAATATTATGGATATATACACCTATATACACGCTGATAATTTGTTTAAAAAAACTTTTGACAATTCGTTTATTGAAAATTCCCTAGATGCATGTATAGCAAGTGAGCAAAAAAAATCTCATTCGGACGTGCTTGATGCCCTAACGATTTTAAGAATCAAATATGCCTCCGGTATAAGCACATACTCTGGTAGACAAATAGCTCAGAAGTTTCTCGAGAGTGGAGACATTTCATTGCCCTTAGCCGCGTATCTCTTTTTAAGTGATTTTTATCCTGTAAACGATATTGTCGAAAAAAGCTCATTAAATAGAGGCGACGAGCTGTCACTTAAAAATTTCGCAAGTTCTTTAGAACAAAATATTTGCATAACCGACAACTTTGACCAGCCAGTTTTGGTTCCCGCATTGTTATTCAAAAATATACAGCCGAATGACGAAACAAAAAATATTCTCCGTCTCATGGCGACAGACTATTGTGGTTCCCATTTATTTTTAGAGGGCAGATATGATGATCTTATCCTTCTTGCCGCTTATTCACCCTCCTTTGAAAATCTCTTTCACTGGCGGATTTCAGTTGCGATTTTGTCTCAAGAATCCATTGAATATTATCAAAAATACTACGAAGCGCTAAAGGATATCATAACACCCTTTAACGCTGAAAAAATAGCATACAGACAAGCTTCTCCCTATGACTATGACATCGTCAAAAACGTTGTATGCCCTGATAAATATGTCTCAACGTCCTGGGATGAAAATTTAACAAAACCATTTGACGCTATTTTTTCACGCTGGTGGCTCAAAAATGAAAATCCAGAAAGCCTAATTTCAGATCTCAATGATCTCGAGAATAGTTTCGGTAAAAAAGTCGAAATTTCGTTGCTAAAGGGTTCCATTGCTTTATTTAATGAAAATCCGGTAGCAGCGATAGAGTATTTTGGTGACAGTATGCGGTCTTGTATTTACGATCCTCTTGCCTTTGAAAATATTCGCTTAGTAACACAGATGATGGACGAAAAAAATGGAAAAAGCAATTTACTGACCTTTCTTAAAAACAAAAACCAGGAAAAAAATTCTCTCTCTGAAGATGGTAAACTAGAATTAAATGTAAATGGTTTTATACCAGGGAATGATCAATTAGCAGATTCACTTACAAAAAACGTAACTGACAAAACGTCTATATGGCAGCCATTTTTTCAAGTATTGAATTTTCTCACAAGTAACGAAAGTAATTCTCTATCTGATGAAATCGCCAAAGAAGCAAATTTAAAGGGATATATAATAGGCTATGATCATTTGGCCGATTCATTTAAAAAAATCGTCGCGGATAAAACTTCTATTTGGCGGCCTTTTTTTGGGAAACTCATCGAAAAAGGTAAGCGCGTCATTATAAAATCAGCCCACATCCCCCTATATTTAGCTTCTCGCGATCTTGTTGATTTCCCTTATCAAGGGGATAGTCGCTGGGGCCGGGCATACTACGATGAAGACTTAAGAAGTAACGGCTTTACCTCAGGCATTGCCTATGAAAATGATATAGTTGTCCCTCTTGAAGGGGCTGTTCTAAGAGATTTGCTCGTCCATGAAATTGCTCATCATGTCCATTTGCAGCTTTTTTCTCCTGTGCTTAATGCTTGCGTTGAAGAGCTTTTTAAAAACGCTACAGAAAAAAACCTATTTGTCTCAAGTTATGGTTCAACTAATTTTAAAGAATATTTTGCCGAATCTATGACGGCATTTAGTCTTGATGGAGAAATCAACAATTATTTGCTGCCTGACGCAAAATATAGCAAAGATTTTTTAAAGGCAAATGATCCTCATATGTACCAGTTTGCAAGATCAATTATTGCTGCAAATGGCAATATAAATAAAATTACCTGCCCCAAAGAAGTCACGCTTTAAGGGTCAATAAAGGGGCAATATAGCGATATTTTGTGTCCGTCTTTTACTTTTTTAGTAATCATGTAAAAGCGCTTTTATATTATCTGGTAATTTTAACAAATCATTAGGATTTATTGTTTTAGCATAATTATGGGGATCTAAAATATTGTCGGTGCAATTAGGGTTAGCAATATCAGCTAATTTCGTCATACTGCAAAAATAGTCTGAATCCGCTCGGGAAAAAGTAACAAATTGTGCCGAAGCACCGTCATCTCCAAGAAGCATAGGTAACACCATACTCACATTGCCAATAACTCCCAACACTCCTTCGCTAGATTCGACAAAAACGCCTGCCCCAGAATCACCAGGACAAATATGTGCTTGCGACCAGAGAGGCGCGGGCATAGCGCTCAAGAAGAGAGTGTTTTTTTCTAAAATTTTAAACTCATTCTTCACTGGATCTTCCTGCTCCTCAAATGATCCGTATAGGTCTGTTGCCTGTTGTAGGATAAAAATTCCTTTTCCAACATTTAAAGACCCCTCTGCCCCACCATAGTTCATTGATTGGCCCTTACCAATATATTCTCCTGATTCATTATAGTAAGGATCAACATTTGCGCAGGATGAAAAGCCAGTACCGTAAACGAAGGATGTAAAACCAAAGGGAGCTCCATCGGTATTTTTTTGATTTGTATCAATTTTAGCAACAGCGAAGAGTTCAGTGTCTGGAGCTTGAGCGAGTTCAAGTATCATGGCATCATTCACCGGTATTCCATTATAATTTTTTGAAACGACCAAAGCATCCTCTTTAGGCACAAAGGCTTTAGAGATGGGCAGTAATTTGGTGCCTATATATTGATCATGCAAGGTTTGCATTGAAATACAATCTTGCCAATCCTCCTTTTCATAATCGTTGATCGCTTCGGTATTTAGCCACGCGTAATATCCTACAACTGGCCTATCTATTTTCTCACTGTATTCGGTGGCAGAATCGGTTAAACAATGGTAGGCGCTTAAAATCTTCGCGTTATCAAGTCTAACTCCAGAGCAGGAACGAATTCTTACCTCATTTTCTAAGCAGGTGGGCGTTTTTGATACAATTGCAAGTGACGTTACATACCGTTCCTCTTTTTCTTCTAGTTCCCAGCTTCTTGCTATTTTTGTTGGGCTCTTCTTATCTGTCGATATACAGGCAACAAATAGAATTGCTAGTGCAAAAGTAGTCACTATTTTTAGATGTTTCATAGACTATCTCCATAAAATATTAATTCGTCCGTTCTAAAGGTTTAAACCCCCGCCTTTCAGGCGGGGTCATTTAATGTTGAAATTCATTTAACAACTCCCCGCCAAATTATGCAACTTTCTTTTCTTCTTTCCTAACGACAGAATCTTTGTTTCTCAACGCATCAACCAATATAGGCATATGTTTATATCCCCGT
>JAUILP010000161.1 GCA_030432875.1 Oligoflexia bacterium
TTTGGCAAAGACAATCAGTCTTGCAGTCGCATGGGGGCAGAGACAAATTGGGTGACTGGTAAGGATCTTACCCGCGTTAAATTAAAAGTTTATATGAGTGAATCATGTCCTTAATGAGAGACTGTGCTTCATTATTAGTGATTAGTGGTTTATTCAAGTTAAAAATAATTTATTTTTTATTGGTAAAGAGATAGGCCTCGTATTTGTTGCCGATGGTGACGAAAATATCAGTGAAAAAAATTTCATAAATGTTCTTGTGGAGATCTTACCCATCAGCCCATCTGCGCTGGACACCAGATGGGCACTTTCGTGTCCATGACTATTACTATTAGGTTAAATGGGCGATTACTTTATTGCGTGTTCGAGAAAAATGCTCATATGCCCTAATGTAAACTCCGCTTTTCCTTTATCCTCGCGCCTTGTTCTCCCCCATTTAACGGAGTAGTACTCATAATGAGTTAAATATAGAGACAATAATCTACCACCATCAATAACATGCGGTTTCTCTTGGTGATCTTTCACACGTGCTAAAATCAATTTCTTATTTAGTTTGCCGGTCTCTTGTCCTTTATTTTAGAGGTAAAATTAAATATGATTTCCATGTGTCATCACAGTTGAGTTTTCCTTAATAAATATTGTTTGTTTTAGGGATTCACGTAAAACTATTTAGCCATTTTTTAGCATGAGGAATTTATTTAATGTCTAAGACTTCCCTAGCTGAGGAACTGGCTCTAAAGAGCTTTTTTCTTGGACCCATGGCCGAAAATGCTCCTTGGGTCAAATCTCAAATAGATGAAATTTTTTCGCATTGGTTTGATTGGAGAAAACATCAATTTCCTTTTGATGGAAAATGTATAACGACTCAAAATAAAAAAAATCCAGAATTTATTCACTACCGCAATAATTTAAGCAAAGAACTCCTTTCCCTTCTGAAAAAGCTTGAGGGCGAAATACCAATATTCTCACCTCGTTATATCGGGCATATGGTTTCTGAAATTTCGCTGCCAGCACTGCTCGGACATCTTGCCGCTTTACTCAGAAATCCAAACAATATTTCTGGCGAGGTTTCCCGCGTGGGAATAAAACTCGAAAGAGAAGCAATTGAGTTTCTTGTCAAGATGATTGGAGCAAATAAATCATCAGCAAAAGGGCATTTTACTTCTGGGGGGACGGTAGCAAATATAGAAGCCGTTTGGCGTGCGCGTTATGCACTAGATCATTGGTTGGCGTTAGGAACCTATTTGGTTAAAAATAATTTGGCTGAACTAGATGTATGGCAATCAGCCCATATGGGTTGGGAAAAATTTGATCGCTTTATAAATCAGCATCACATTAATATTGAAGATTTAAAAGAATTTAGTCTGGTTGCCTCGAACCCTCACAAAGCAGTAAAATCTATAAATGAAGTTTTCAAGATCGATTACCTTGGACCAGTAGCTTTGGTGCCATCTAATAAACATTATTCTTGGTTAAAAGGTATCTCACTCCTTGGTTTTGGCGAAGAAGCATTTTGGCCCATTGATCTTGATATAACAGGCAAGTTGTGTCTGGGAAACCTTCATACAAAAATATTAAAAGCAAAAAGTGAAAATCGCCCCATACTTATGATCACATCAGTTTTAGGGACAACTGAGCTAGGAGAATTTGACCCAGTACATAAAGTAAATGCTTTGGTACAGGATTTTAGAGAGAAAGAAAATATTCATTTTTGGCACCATGTAGACGCAGCCTACGGAGGATTTTTCTGCACTTTGCTTGGTGATGAAGAGGAAAGAAAACTTCTTTCACCGGACAATATAAAGGCTTTGGAATCCGTCAAATATGCAGATTCTATTACTTTAGATCCCCATAAATTAGGCTACGTTCCTTATGCGTGTGGCGCCATCATCGTTAAAGATGAACGCCATTATATGGTTTCACAGTTTACGGCCCCTTACATAACGGGTAGTGGAGAAGGGAATTTGTGGTTAAAGACGCTGGAAGGCTCTAGACCTGCAACTGGTGCCGCTGCAATGTGGCTAACGGCAAAAAGTATCGGACTCAATGCCAAGGGTTATGGGAAAGTTTTGGCTACAAGCATTGAAACAAAACTAAATCTTGAAAAGATCTTAAAAAAATCTCTTAAGGATTGTTATCTGATTCCGCATTGTGATTCAAATGTCTTGTGCTTTTGTATTGCTCCAAATGGAGAAGTCCTAAGTGCCACCAATAAAAGATCCGAATATATCTACAATGAAATCTCTAGAGACCAGAGTTTTTATGTGTCAAAAACTTCATTAAGCTTTTCTAGCTATAAAAAAATGATAGATCAATTTATTAGTTCTTGGCAGGGAATTATAGACGATGACCATCTCGTACTCATTAGAATTGTTATAATGAATCCTTTTTTTTCTTCACAGGATGGCAAAATTAATTACTCGAATGCTTTGATAGAACGCCTTCAAGAAGTTGTATCGTAAAGAACTGAGACTCTGTTGGTCTCACTGTGGATGTGACGTATCTGAAGGATAGCAATGGAGAAACATTCGTTCTTCAGGAAATACCCAACACGACTTGGGCAGCCCCTCGCGCCTCGTGCCTACCCACTAACCCCACAGTCACATCTAAGTTTTAACATTTGAATCACCTTAACTTGTTAGCGCTCAGAATTCTTAAATCTCTGCAGGACATATTCGCTGTTCAACTATTATAAACTGTTATAGCTAGTCTTTTTAATGTTCAGAAGAATAGCTCTTTTTTCTGATGGAGCCACCATATTCTGTTTGTTCAATTTATGAAGTACACTTGAAGTATAAATTAAAAAAAACTGAAAAGGCATTAGATATTTTTTTTTGGCAAACATATTGTTTTACCTATGATTTCCAAAATACAACCAATGGGAGATTTTTATGTCACGGTGTCTAATAATAATTGATATTGTGAAAATAGTTAAATATTGGCGCTGCTCGCTTCTTATTATCATGGTTTTTTCTTGTGGGCGTAAAGTGAATGATTCAAGTCTAAGTTCAGTGAATGCAAATTTGCCTGCGTCAGCCTTTGACGAGCGATTTGCAGCTGCTGGAAAAACTCTGCCGGGATTGCCATGGAATTATGTTTGGGACA
>JAUILP010000162.1 GCA_030432875.1 Oligoflexia bacterium
TAATGTTATTTATCTTGCAAAACAGGGATCGCCAATTGCCATAGGGATTGGAGAAGGCGAAAACTTTTTTGCCAGCGATGCTCTTTCTTTGGTGAGCTATACCAAAAAGGCACTCTTCCTTCAGGATGGCGAAATTGCAATAATAGCTCCAGATTCAGTAAGTCTTTGTTCTTTTTCTGGTGAGACCGTAAAAAGATTTCCCACCCAGCTTCAGTGGTCAGAAACCAGTATTGAGAAGCGGGGATTTAAGCATTTTATGCTCAAAGAGATCCATGATCAGCCGGGAATGGTAGCTGCCGCAATAAAACGCTATGTAGATCAAGATAAGAAAACTTTAAATCTATCTGCATTTCCTTTAGATAAATTAGATTTAAGAAAAATAGACAATATTCAATTGATCGCCTGTGGAACTGCGTATTACGCAGCCTCCGTGGCACGGTATTATTTGGAAAGCACCCTCGGTATCCCTTGCCAAGTTGAGCTGGCCCATGAATTTCGTTACCGTCAGGCTTTAATAAATGCAAATACTTTGCTTATTGCGGTTTCGCAGTCGGGTGAGACAGCAGATACTTTGGCTAGTGTGGTTTATGCAAAAACAAAGAGCGCGCAAACTATGGCTGTGTGCAACGTCCAGCACTCGTCTATAGCTCGCGAATGTCAGGCGCAGCTCTATATGGAAGCAGGGCCTGAAATTGGCGTAGCTTCGACCAAAGCATTTACCGCTATGATTCTTAATTTGTATTTGTTTGGATTGGCCTTAGCCGAAGCAAAGGACTCTGAGAGGACCTACTTTTCGGGTGAAGTTTTTAATGATTTGATGGCATTGCCTATAAAACTAGAACAGGCGATTGACTCCTTTGACGCGATTGATCAGCTAGCTTATAAGTATCATAAATCGCTAAGTTGCTTATTTATTGGGCGTGGTATGTGTTTTCCTTTAGCCTGTGAGGGAGCCCTAAAATTAAAAGAGATCTCCTATATCCATGCTGAAGGATTTGCGGGCGGAGAACTCAAACACGGTCCGATTGCCTTGGTAGACACCCAAATGGCGATTGTTGCCTTAGCACCCCATGATGCTTACTATGAAAAAATGCTTTCAAATATTGAAGAAGTAGCGGCACGCCACGGTAAAATAATTGGTTTGGGTGAGCTGAATGATACCCGTCTGCATGAAGTTTGCACTGACTATATTGCATGCCCAAAAGCAAGTATTCCAGCGCTCAATGCCATAATTATGGCGATCCCTTTGCAGATACTAGCTTATTGTGCTGCGGTACATAGGGGGACGGACGTAGATCAGCCGCGAAATTTGGCGAAATCCGTTACAGTGGAATAGTGTCTAGGTCTTGCATGAGATGCGTGCTGACCTCCGTTTAGAGGCAAGTTAGAGAATATATGCACCCAATTTTAGAAAACCTCAATGAAGCTCAAAAAATTGCCGTCACTCATCGTGATGGTCCTCTTGTGGTTTTTGCGGGTGCAGGCAGTGGAAAAACAAGGATAATCACCCACCGCATCGCATATCTTGTCGCCATGGGGGTCAGGCCTTGGCGCATTTTAGCCGTAACGTTTACTAATAAAGCCGCCAATGAAATGCGGGAGCGCCTTGCGCATCTTTCGCCGCCAGCTGGCCGAGCTTTAATCGCAACTTTTCATTCGGCTTGTGCGCGGTGGCTTCGAGAGTTTGCAGAAAATCTCGGATTTACCTCGGATTTTTCTATTTACGATGATGGCGATACAAAAAGTGCTTTAAAAAAAATACTGAAAGAACTTAATCTTCCCAGGCTTGAAAGCGATTCTCTGAATGAGTACCGGCACGCTATCAGTCGCTTAAAAAACAACGCAGTGCTTCCCAAAGATTTTCATGATTACTCTTTTCAGTCAAACCTTGAAATGCCCGAACATACAGGGACGGTGTATGCCAAATATCAGGAATATCTCGCAAGCTGCAATGCGATGGATTTTGATGATTTGATGATGAATATGATTTTGCTTTTAAGAAATAGCGCTGATGTGCTCCTTGAAATGCAGAGTCGGTATGAGTATATTCTTGTGGATGAGTATCAAGATACCAATCCCAGTCAGTTTGAACTTATTTCTTTTTTAGTGGAAAAAACTAAAAATATTTTTGTGGTCGGCGATGATGATCAGTCTATTTATAGCTGGCGCGGGGCGACTCCCGCCAATATACTCGATTTTGCCCAAATTTACCCGGGAGCCAAAAGCATCAAACTAGAGCAAAATTACCGCTCAAGCAAGACAATTATTGACGGTGCTGCTGCTCTCATAACTAACAACAAACACCGGGCGATTAAGAAGATTTGGACCGAGAATGAGCAAGGTGATCTTGTTGATGTTCATGTCGAGTATGATGGTGAGATGGAATCTTACTGGGTTGCGGACAATATTAAAGAAGAAAAACATCGTTTTACCTACGGTCAAGTTGCGATTTTTTACCGCACCAATAGTCAGTCACGCTCAATTGAAGAGGCATTAAGGCTCGAAAACATTCCCTACCGCATATTTGGTTCTCTACGTTTTTATGATCGTGTCGAAATCAAAGACCTCTTAGCTTATATGCGGGTACTGGGGAATCCCAATGATGAAGTGGCGTTGACGCGTATCATCAATGTGCCAACGCGAGGTATCGGTGACAAATCAGTGGCTGGTCTAGTGCAATTGGCCAAAGAGCGCCATATTGGGCTTTATGAAATGCTCTCCTCCATGGAAACGGAAGGCGAATCTCGGAGTGCGAGAAAATTAACTGAGTTCTATCAATTGATGGAAAGCATTAAAAAAACAGTCGAGCAAAAAGGCTTGGCGTCCTTGCTCGAAATCATTTTAGAAAAAATCGAGTATTTTTCTTATATCACTAAAAAATTTCCTGAAAACATTGAGGACAAAATCGACAATATTCGTGAGCTTGGCGCAGCCATAAATCACTTCGCCCAAAATCATCCTAATGCCACGGTGTCTGATTATATCCAAAGTACGGCTCTTATGTCAGACGAAAAAACTACTGAAAATGGTGTGAGCCTTATGACCCTTCATATGGCAAAGGGCCTGGAATTTCCTCGCGCTTATATCCTCGGCCTTGAGG
>JAUILP010000081.1 GCA_030432875.1 Oligoflexia bacterium
CTAATAGATCCTTGTGATTCTAGAAAGTTAGCTTATACAAAACATCAAAACAAGTAAAAAGTTTACGAAATTATATTTGTTCAACCCGCTTCCAGCCGCGACCAGGCTGAAGGCCGGGAGCGGCTGAGGGATGTGGACTTAATCTTTAGTTGACTGTTTGCTATGAAGCCAAGCGGTATGCTTTTGCACGCTTTTGGTCCGTGCCCATTCTTCAAGCATTTGAGGCGCGACATCATTTAGCTTTTTCATCTGTTCGGCGGTTCCCACATCGTAGGCAAGTTCGATACGATGGCCATCAGGATCTCTAAAATAGATAGAAATGAAAATACCATGATCTGTGGGACCAATGACGTTAATGCCATCAGACTCCAGGCTTGCTTTGACTTTCATCAAAACCCCTTCGTCTCGCACCTTTAGAGCAATATGCTGAACCCAATCTGGCGTGTTAGAATCCCAGCCCATTTGCGGGGAATTGGGAAGTTCAAAAAAAGCTAGCACGTTCCCCTGGCCAGCATCGAGAAAGATATGCATATAAGGATCTGGCTCCCCTGTTGAGGGAACCTTATCTTCTGAGATAGCGAGTACAAATCCCATTTCTAGGTACTTTTGGTAAAATTCTACGGTTTTTTTGGCGTCCATGCACCGATATGCCACATGGTGTATGCGATCGATAATACTCATATTTTTACCTTTTCCCTCTACTCAAAATTTTTATCTTTATATGCAGTCTTTCTCAATTTATATTAGCCGCGCTCTTACACTGGAGCAAAACGCGCCTGAAAGAAGCGGAGATACTTTGGTTCAAAGACCATTTTTAGTCCCTTTACGTTCTTTCTTTCATCATATACTGCTTTAACCGCCTCCGCGACTACATCCATATGGGCCTGAGTATAAACACGCCTTGGAATAGTAAGACGGACCAACTCTAGTTTAGGATACCGATGATCTCCTGTCACGGCATCGCGTCCCGCACTCACAACGCCGCGCTCCATTGACCTGATACCCGAATCAAGATAGAGCTGAGCCGCTAAGGTCTGTGCGGGAAAAGCGCTCTGCGGAATGTGCTCATAAATAACTTTAGCATCGAGAAAAATCGCATGACCACCTACGGGATGAACAATCGGTATACCCCAATCAGTGAGAAGTTCGCCCAAATAAAGCACCTGACCTATGCGCGAATTCATATGGTCATCCTGAAGGGACTCTTCAATCCCGATGGCAAGAGCCTCCATATCGCGTCCGGCCATCCCTCCGTAGGTGTGAAGACCTTCATAAATGACCACTAAATTGCTTGTTGCCTCAAAAAGATCATCATGGTTCATTGCGAGCCAGCCACCAATATTGACGAGGTTGTCTTTTTTTGCACTCATCCAGGCACCATCCGTAAAAGAGCAGAACTCTTTAACAATATCAGCAATTTTTTTATCCAGATACCCTTCCTCTCTCTGCTGAATAAACCAGGCATTTTCGGCCATACGCGTGGCATCGAGATAAAGGCGTATGCCATGGCGGTCGCAAAGTGCCCGGACAGCCTTTACATTTTCCATACTTACGGGCTGCCCTCCCGCCATATTAACTGTCCCCGCTAAACTCACATAAGGAATTTTGTCTGCACCAACTTGTTTGATAAGGGTTTCTAATTTATCGAGGTCTATATTTCCTTTAAAAGGATGCATATTAAGAGGATCATGCGCGGCATCTATAATGACATCAACAAACTTTCCGCCTGCCAGCTCCTGGTGAAGCCGCGTTGTCGTAAAATACATATTACCAGGAATCACGTGACCCGGCTTGATTAATGCTTGGCTAATTAAATGCTCCGCACCACGACCTTGATGGGTTGGCACAAGATGTTTATAGCCATAATATTTCTTTACGGCTGATTCAAGGTTATAAAAATTTTTGCTTCCCGCATAAGCCTCATCTCCCAGCATCATGCCAGCCCACTGACGGTCGCTCATGGCACTAGTGCCACTGTCGGTAAGTAGATCAATATAAACATCTTCAGATCGCAGCAAAAATGTATTATAGCCTGCCTCCTGAATGGCTCGTTCTCTGTCCGGTCGGCTGCTCATTTTTATCGGTTCGACCATTTTGATTTTCCATGGTTCTGCCCATGAACGTCGGCCAAATTGCTGTCCCATCGTCATTGGTTTCATGTTAGTCATCGCAAACTACTCCTTTGCAAAGATCAATAATTGAGGGTCAATTGTTGTTTGTCCTTTAGAATATGTCAATTATTAATAGGGAGATCTCAGACTTGTATTATTTTACAAGGCGCAAGGTTGGCTGAGCTTTTTTGATAGTGTGAGATTCTATTTTGTTTTCTCGCGCATTTGGCATGGCTGCAGCCCCAGGGGGAGCAAGGATCCTAAGTTTTTCTGGCTGTTCACTCTTTGCTATTTTATTTTTGGATTTCCCATTTTCGTACTCGTCTGAACATCGCAGTTCTGAAGCCAAAATGATAGGAGATTCAATCGCGATAATCCCTCCCTTTTCATATGACTTTTGAGAATTTTTTTGGGTTTTTGCTTTCTGGTACATTTCACGGCGCAGTTTTTTTTGCTTTTCTTTTAATTCTGTATATTTTGCCGAATTTTTAAAGCGTTCTTTTGCTTGTTTATACGCGGCTTTTCTGAGGTTTTTTTGCCTAATTTTTTCTTCGTCTTTAGGAGCATTTTTTTTTAAGTCTTGAAGGGTATGCATTCCAGCATTATCTTTTTCGACATATTCTGTTGTTTCTTTATCTGACATACCTCCCCCCCTTTACCATGTGGTAATTCTTGTTCCACGCCATGTTCTAAGCCATGTTCTAGGCAATGTTCTAGGCCATATTTATTGATTTTTTTAATGCACACCTTTTTAAGGATTTTAACTAAAAAATCAGTTTATCACGCCCAAGATTATTTTGACACCCACAACAAAAAGAGCGAGTGACAAAACGAAAATAATTATTTTTTCATTAACGTATTTAGATATGCGTGCGCCTGCTTGTGCCCCTACAATGGCACCGCTCGCTAAAAATAAAGTTTCCCATTCGAGACCCGTATATGAGCTTTGTACCATATGCTCGCCAACCGCAACAAAACTCGTAATAGCCAAAATAAAATGCGAGGTCGCTGCGGCAATAGGAACCTTAAAACCCAGCAAATAAACTAAGGCTGGCACATGAATAATCCCCCCACCAATCCCCAAAATATTAGACATAAAGCCTACAAAAATACTTATAATTACGCCGCCCCAAATGCCGAGCTTTGCCTGCGTGTTATGATGATTAACATGACCGACTTGCCTATAAGCCAGCCAAATTCGGTACGCAAGGAAAATAGAGATAGCAACGAGCATAACCGCAAAAATCAAGTCAAAAACCGTGCGGGACAAATAATGGGTGCTTAACGCTCCTAAATAAGCGCCAGGTAATGCCGACACCGCGAAAATTAGCCCGCGCTTAAAATCAATTTTTTTCATCAACGCATAGGCAATGGTTCCTGAAAGGGCATTAAAAAAAACAACTGCTGAGGATACTGCCGTTAACTGAAATGTATTTTTTTCAGGCCACAGAAACATAAGAATCGGCACAAGGATAAAACCGCCGCCCGCACCGACTATAGTTCCGAGCATCCCAATGAGAAAACCAATAATGATAAAAATAGCCGTCATAGAAAAATATTTCTCTATCTTAAAAAGTAAGCATAAAGTCTTACGCAACAGTTCCTAAAATAGGATCATGTTTTTCAGTAATTGTCTCTGTTTTTTCTTCAGTCACACCTGAATCGGGGGGATTTTGGGGAGAAATTTTATCTCCGGCTGGTACTGGGTCTAAGGTAAGGACGAGAAGTGTCATATCATCTTCTTTTTCACGGACTTCCCGAAAGAGTTTGTGATTATTTTTAATCCCGATAACAAGCTGCTCCACTAGGTTTACCGACTTATCGCGACAGCTTCTTTGCAGCCTTTTTATCCACTGGCTAATAGGGGTTTCAGGTGGCGCGATGCCGTCACTAAAAATACAGAGCTTTAGACCTGGGCTAACATTTTGCATTTCGGCTGTAACCGTGAAACTTTCCCCGCCCAGCCTTTTTCCTTTTGCGCTTAAATAGACGAAACCTTCGCCAACTGCCTCGGCGAGCAGTCCTGGATGTCCTGGCGTCGCATAAAATAAGGTATGACTGCGAGGGTCGAAAAGTATGCATGCGGCTGAGGCACCGCGATTGGTTTTCATGGCAAAAAGCCCGGCATGCACAGCTTTACAAGCATTTTCCACCCACGCCTTGCCCTCTTCTCCTTGAGGGGCATTCTGCTCCCGCGAACTATTGAGCCAAAGGCCCCAGTGAGAGGAAACAGTGCTCGTCATCATTGCCGCTGAAATACCGTGACCTGTGATATCGGCAAGCATTGCGGCAAGTAAAATGTGACCATCAGCAAATTTGAGTTCAACAATATCAAACCAGTCTCCGGCCATCGTTGTCGAAGGATGATAAGATGCCCGCCAGTGCCAGTTCTTTGATTTAAATCGCCTCACCGGAAGCATTTCTCTTTGGACTTCTCGCCCCATATCTAAATCACGGTCCAAAATTGCTTGCTGAACTGCCTTATGACTAAAGAGAAGCATCGCTTTAGACATGGAACCCACCTCAACCAGCGCTGAAATTATGAGCGTGGGGAGCAGTAAAGCGTGCCGCCAGTCCAGGACATCTTTGAATTCCTGGGTATTCACTAAGCGCAAATCATCAAGATTCGCTAAAGCATAAACGAGTAAGGCCCCTATAAGGATGGCAGATCGCAAAATATACACGCTGTTTTTAATGCTTTGCCCCTTAGCCACGAGGGAGCTATTTTTCTTTTGAGATTTCTCTATGAATTTTTTATATGCTGCAATGGCAACAACAAAAACGGCCAAAGTAGAAGAAATCACATCAGCTACGATATCTAACTTTAAATTGCCATCTTCGGTATACCAAAATACATAAGGCAGGATAATAAGCGCCATGGACCCAAGCGTGAGAACATGTTTTTTCGTCAGCTTATACTTATAAACGCTAGCAAGGAGCAAGGGTAACAAAATAAATACGGAAATATTGGCCGCTAAATAAATGATATCCTGACCGGCAAAATGACTCAGTCCCACTTCCTGCAAAAAGGGCATAAAACCCCGAATTGCTCTTGCTAAAGCATATAGAGCTAGCAGGAGAAAAGTAAGGCTGTGATCTAAAATAAGTGCCATGGCGACAACAACAAGAAATACCGTATATTGCTGAGCGCGCACCACGCCACTTGTCATATAAGCTCGGGTTCGCAGAGAGACAAATTTTTCAACGTCCTGAGAATGAACAAATGAAATGGGCAAATCGGGTGGTCCGAAAAATGGATAATTTTTGAAATTTATAAATAATTCTATTTCTTTTGCTGCGAGTATTTCTTCTTTGGGTATAAAAAACATGCTATCGGCGTATAGCCCATAAACAAGACTTTTGTAGTTCCCCACTCTTATCTGGGAACTGTTATGAATATTGGTGGCCACGACTAAAACCAAGCTTTTTTGCACCTTTATCCAAGTCAATTCATTTTCACTCAGAGTGTAAGTCATATGAACACGGTCTGGTGTAGGCGTTTGATGTGCGATAATTTCTTTTAAAGTAGTAATACTTGGAAGCTGAAGGTTGTAGGAGGGTTCACCAACTATTTCGCACGGGGAATTTTTTGGACAAGACAAAAATTCAGCGCGCCACGTAGATAAGGCTAACATTCGGTCACGTGCCTTAAGTTGTTCTAGAACTTTGTTGGCACTGTTATGTTCTTTGAATAGATACATAAAGGCGAGGAACACCCCTGCCATAATGATCGTTATGAAAAATAGTCCGTAAATTTTTCTCAGACGCAAGGAGCCATCCCAGCTAAATAATTAAATGCTTATCCTTATTTTATTATACATTAATATAACCCCAGTCCTAAGCCACCTGGGGTTTAATAAGAGCGAAACAGGTGCCTTGATAAATTGCACCATAATAAATTATCCGCCCTTCCTGCCCTAAAATATTCTTAAAACGGGATTTTTTTAATATTCACCAACATGTACACACTTGTGCACATAAAAAACGGCAGAATGCCGCGATAAAATAGCTTTTTTTTAAATTTTTCCCTAAGTTAAAAACTCATATATATTTCAAATCAGGGCGTGGCAATGACTTTTATGACCTTTAAATGGATGCATCTGTTTTCTTTACTCATAATTAGTTTTTTAACTATTCGCTGTAGTTTTGACCCTCAACATCAACTCTCGCCCATTTCAAGTGCTGCGAATGGTTATAAATGTGACATTAGTTACTCTTCACTACAAAGTCGTAACCTTACTGGTATCACCATCAAAGATTTGGGCATAAACCGAGAGGAAAAGATTAGGCATCTCAACGAATTAAATAGTATGCCATTCCAATTTTTAGAGGCTTACCGTGAGCAAAATATCCGCATTAACTTAACTAGCGGAGGGATAACCTCTTTTCAGGAACTCAGTTATTTAAAAGGTATTACCCCTCCCGAATGGCAGGCAGTCGGTGTTTTCACCACATGGGACAGCATACCTGGGACAGCCACAGCCAACGGAGTTTTTCTAGGAAACTCAGCCCTCAGCAATGATACCTTTTCCTTAGCTCTCCATGAAGGGACCCATGCCCTTGATTTATCACTCGGTCTTGGGCAAAAACTAAGGATGATTGGATCATTATATCAAAAGATGCGGAGTGCGGGAGCTAATTATGCCGATATCAGCTGGAACTACCGCACTCTAAATGTAGCTGAATTTCTCGCTGTTGCTGTGGATGAGCACTTCTGCCGGGCTGAATCGAGAAACAAGCAAAAATACTGGTACCCCGAGCTCTATAGCTATATGCAAAGCCAGTTTTTCCAGGATGTTTCTCAGTATTTAAGGGTCAAAAATGACCCTGGAGAAGGCGCGACGAGCGGGGGAATAACCTCAACTTCGCAAATGGGGCACTCGTGCCCTAAGTCTCCACCTGATCACTCATTTCGCTGCCAGGATTCCATGGGTTGTGAGGCCTACACAAGCATTTCGGACACTAAAACACTGCTTATGTGCGGCAATAACCCCTGCCGCCTAACCTATGGAAATTCAAGCCTCGTTACAAATCACGCCTGCTCTAAACGATCCGGCATGATTTGGTACCAATTTGAAATTACCTATAAGGGCGAAAAGATGCTCGTGTGGGCTGAGAGTAAAACGCGTTGGTAGATTAGCAATCATCATCCCACATGACATTTTTTTATTCTGAATAAAACGAACTACGTACCATAAGATAATAGCGACCGCGCAAGTGATCTTTTATTATGACCGCAGAAAATCTTTCGATTGTGACACCAATACCGTGATCATCAAAGCAGGACATAAAGGATTTAGGTGTTTCTACGGTAAGTTGGCTGGTGGCTAAGCCGAGGTTTAAAGCCAAATCCTGAGCGAGTTCGCTTTCTACAGGAAAAGTCTCTTCATCAATAAAGCGGCAACGCCCTGGCCTGACATAGATACTATCAAACAAGGCCTGATTTATTTCATCCTGTTTTTCCTGATCTATTAGGCCATCTGAACCAAGGACTTCGTCGGTAAGAACATAAAATCCAAGGCGAAAATATTTACTCCACCCCAAAAGCCACTCATCTAGTTGCAAGTAGTTAAATTCTTCGGCTAGCTCCTCTTGCCCCACCAATGATAGCATGCGGTATCCCAGAATCGGCTGGTCAGACTCACTCTCACTGAAAGGAATGATTGCCTTAGGCATAATTTGCTCTGAATGGTTTTGTTCATCGTTATTGATAGCTCCTGCTAATGCCATCATTTTTTGACATTCCGCCTCGCTTAACATTGCCTGAGTATCTCTTTGTTCCATTAACTCTTGCAGCCAAAGTTTTGTAAATTGTGCTTTGGTTTCATCCAGTTCTGACAAAAAATCTGACTCGGTTGCCATACCTTTAACGCAGTCCACAGCAGAGAACTCAAAAAAAATATTTTGCGGAAGCGGGGTTACGTAGGTCGCGGCATAACTTTGGGCTCCGAGTGACATGGTCGTCATAAGACTCAATAAAATTCTAAGGTTTACTAGAGACTTAGGCATAGATTTCTCCTTGGGATATGTTTAACTATGAGATCCTTAATGGACATATGGGGTGCTTACCCTTATGCGTAGGGTCATTTAAGCTTTCGCTTTAAGCTACCCAAAACATCTTCTCTTTACACCTTTGCGCTCCTGCTGTCAATAGCACCTTTGCAGCTTATATGGCTATTTCTAGATATGAGAATATCCGAAGCGGGCCCTGAGGCTTTTATGTTCATTGGCCTTGGAAAAAATGCGCGTAAAAATATTCTCTTTGGAGACGTTTATTGACTAATTTTAAACGACTAAATGACAGAGACTCGCTAATAAAACTGCCTTACCGGCACCAACTCTTTATCTTTTATGCCTACAGACTGTGCATTTGCCTGCTGGTTTTGATCCCAATCAAACACCGCGGCAGGCCTCACCTGTACGTCTATAAATTTGTAAACTTTTATGATGTGGCTATACCCGCTGTGCTCTATATTGCCTGCAGCACAGAGAAAATTTTCACGGCGTATCACTTCATGATAGCGTTCATATAAGCGAGGAGGCAAAAGAAGATTAATAAAACCCGTTTCATCTTCCAATGTGATAAAAACAACCCCCTTTGCCGTCGGTGGTGCTTGCTTGACAATCACCATACCAAAAATAAAAACTCTTGCCCCGGACAGGCAGGAATTGAGGTTTTTTGCTAGCGTAATGCGCTGGACCGCGACAGGGTAATGCCAGCCCTCTCTGCGCATCACAAGACAGGGATGTTCGCGGAGTGTTGTTCCGGTCATGGCAAAGTCTTCACGGATGGCTTCTTGTGAGCTTTCCAAGGCAAAATGCTCTTGCCGCTCCGTCTCTGGGAGTATGCCTCTATAGGGTGCTGCCTCAGCAGCCCACAGGGCTTCGCGCCGCTTTAAGCCAAAACCATGAAAAGCATCTGCTGCGGCTAACTGTATCAGTACCCCGCGACTCAGACCGCAGGTGCGAAAAAAAATCGCTGAATCTAAGCTAAAATGCTGCTGTACTTCTCTTCTTTTGACAAAAAGCCGCATCTCTTCTTGAGGAAGATCCATAATGGAACGAAATCCTATGCGAATAGCGAAACAGGCTTCGTCTTGGGAGTCAACAGACTCGAGGCAAGCATCCCAGTCTGATTTTAGGATACACACCGGCAAGACCTTTACCCCACAGCGCATGGCTGTTGATAGCAAGACATGCGTCGGATAAAACCCCATGGGCAACGAGTTGAGTACTGAGGTAAAAAAAACTGCCGGATAGTGTGCTTTTAGATAGGCCGAAACATAAGCTAAAAAACCAAATGAAGCGGCATGGGACTCAGGAAAACCATAGTGAGCAAAACCTTCGCGAATCTGAGACAACAGACTATGAATATAATCTCTATGGACACCTTGTTTAATCATGGCCTTTTCCAGCTTTATCAGTAAGGGATTTAGATCATCCGAGGCGATCGAAAACACACCTAAATAGCGGCGGAGAGTATTGGCTTCCCCGCCAGTAAAACCGCCGAGGATCATGGCAATACGCATCACCTGCTCCTGAAAAATCGGAACCCCTAACGTGCGTTTAAGAATTGGTTCTAAACGCGGATCTGGGAAAGTCACAGGTTCTAGCCCCTCACGACGACGTAAAAAAGGATGCACCATTTTGCCCTGAATGGGACCTGGGCGGATAATCGCGACTTGGATGACCAAATCATAAAAGCAGCGGGGTTTTAAACGTGGCAGCATAGACATCTGGGCACGGGATTCAATCTGAAAAACCCCAACCGTATCGGCTTTTTGAATCATTTCATAGGTTTTAATGTCATCACGGGGGATATCAGCTAAACTTAAGTTTTGTTTATAATGTGTCTGCACCAAGGAAAAACATTTACGTATCGCACTTAAAATCCCTAAAGCAAGAATATCTATTTTGAAAAAACCCAGTGCCTCAATATCATCTTTGCTCCACTGTATGACGCTGCGTCCTTCCATGGTAGCAGGTTCCTGGGGTACTAGCTCATCCAAAGGACGGTCGGCTAAAATAAACCCACCAGAATGAATACCAAGGTGACGAGGAAAACCATGTAAGCGCTGCGCCACACGCAGCCACAAATCCCAAGGTAAGACTTGAGCGCATAAACGTGGAAATGTTTTAGACGCTAAGATTTGCTGCTTTGCTCCCGCTAAAATACCGACCATCCCCTGAGAACGGTGATGGCGACTTGATGAGAGCTGCGAGACTACATCGATAACATCATCATGGATCCCCAACGCACGGGCCGCAAAGCGAAGAGCACCGCGGGTGCGAAACGTTATGACATTTGCCACCATAGCGGCACACGCGCGACCATAACGCTCATAAATATATTGAATAACCTCTTCACGGCGCTCATGTTCAAAGTCAACATCAATATCTGGAGGGTCACCCCTTTCGACACTGATAAAACGTTCAAAGAGAAGGTCAAACTCCTGGGGATTAACGCCGGTAATGCCGAGCACAAAGCACACCGCAGAATTAGCAGCAGATCCCCGCCCTTGACACAAAATACCTTGTCGACGCGCCCAGCTCACGATGTCCCAAACCGTCAAAAAATAGTCTGCAAAATTGAGGTGCTTAATAAGCTCTAGCTCTTTTTGTAGCAGCGCAAGCATTCGGTTTCCGGGATCCTCACAAAAATATTGGCGGTAGCCATCCGTAACCAATGACTCTAAATAAGTTTGGGAGGATATACCCGGTGGTAAATGTTCCTTGGGATAATAGTAACGCAGCTCTCCTAGGGAAAATTGGCAGGCTTCAGCCAGCGCACGTGAGCGCTTGAGCATACCATCAAAATCAGGCACACCGTGAAACCTCCGCGCAATATTAACCAGAGGCAGCATACTCCTTTGGTCATTGGCAAAAAGTTCCGCCTGCGCCCCCCCAATATGGCTTTGGCGCCGCAGCGCCGCCAGGACATCTGCGGTATATTTTTCCTGAGGATGATGAAAAAATACATCAAAAGATGCTAAAGTCGGAATGTCCCAGGTCCGAGACAACTCCCATACGACCTTTCCTAGATAATCTTCACCCGGATGTCCCCATCGGCTCAGAGCCATATAGAAACGCCCCGGCATGGCCTCGCGTAGCAGAGCAATTTTTTTTTGCATCGCCGCTGTTTTATCCCGTTTATCTTGCCCCTGCCGCAATAGTCCCCGCATTGGTTGAATAGCCACAAGATTGGTGAGAGGAAAGGTGAGGAGCTCCTCAAGACTCAGCCAAGGCTTGGTTTTACCTCGGCGGTGGCTAAAGGTAATCAGACGGCACAGTTCAGCATAGCCTTTTTGATTTAAGACGACAAATGCAAGGCTATCTTGCATAACCAAAGGATAATCATAATGGTCAGCAAGGTGGAGTTCCGCGCCATAGAAGAGATGCGGCAGACTGCTGTCACTACTATCCACATTTCCTCTGGTACTCATATTTTCTATGGCATCAACGCCGTGACCACTGCCAATGCTCCCGCTGCTCCCTTCTCCTCTGGTGATGTTAGGTATGTGCTGAGAGGAGGATGACTGCCTGCCGACATCACCACTAGCCTCATCTCGCTCTTTCTTAAGGCGCTGAGCCGCCCTATAACTACGCGCTAAACCATAGACACCATCGTAGTCACAAAGATTAAGACCGTAGTAACCGAGTTTTGCCGCTCTTTCCAAAAGCTCATGGGGATGCGAAGCCCCGCATAAAAAACTAAAATTGCTTTTACACAGCCACTCAGTCCAGCCATATTTCTTAAGCAAAGATCCCATGGACAAACCATTTCCCTCTTGTATTTTGATAAACCCAGTAGCTTTTACCATCGGGAGATTCCCAGCGAAAATATTGTCGGTCTGAGGTGTCAACGACTGTTTTATTCGCACTAGGAATGTTTCCCAGCCACCAGGGTGCCCCAACGCGTTCCAAGGGCTTGAGGTGAAAGGCTTGAGGGTCTATGGTTATTTTTTGGGGTTCAGGATACATAAAAGCGGGGCGCTGGGATTCACTCCTCATAAACCCGCTCTGTGCCTTGTGTTCAGGTTCTGTTTTTTTGTGCGCAGATGTCTGGCTACACCTAAACGATGTTTCCGGTAACCAGGAAGGACACGGATGATATTGCTTCAAAGTATAGGGAAGGAGATTTTCTAGTGCCTGTAACTCCTGATAACGCTCTTTTTGTTGACGCTCCTGCGGCGAGGCGAGAAGCCCCCCCTCCCCCCCCATCTGAGTGGGCATGTTATACCTGCGCTCATTAATTTCGAGCTCCCAAGCAATAAAAACTTGTCCATAATTCAGAGGGGTAAGAGGAGAGGATTCGGCCTGTTCTTTGTGGCTTTGCTGTTGCCACGCCTCATAACTAAAATGAGCCTGCTGTAGCAGCGTTTTAAAATGCGGTGCCTCAGCACCAAGGTGGTAGGGACGGCGGAAGCGAATGGGGAGGGATACTTCAGAAAGGTCATGCAAACGTAAACGCCACTGCATATGAATAATACGGTCAGAACCATAGTTATCTAAAAGACTGTTAAGATGCTGAACATCCTCAAGAAGCATCGGAACGACACTTTCCCAGTGAGACAGGCCATAATCGAGTACACGGGATACCTTGAGCGGCTGCGGCGGTACCCAGGGCTGCCAGGGGAAGGGAACACCTTCCGTATTGAGAACTTCATCGAAAAAATGACACACCAGCGTCGCATCATAGGCACCCGCAGCGCTCGCCTTTTGCCATGCGATCAGTCGCGTCAGATGTTTGCCAAAACGACGCTGCAAAGACTGCGTTTCAAAACGCTCAAGTTCCTGCGGCCCCTGCAAACCTACGCGTTTTCCAAAACGCCGCAAACGCGCTAATTTTTCTTGATACTCACGATGATCAAAACCTTGACCACGCGGCAAAAATTTATGCCAGTGTTTCCCGACATCATGCGCAGCATCACACCACACGTCCCAAGAGAGTTTTTGATAAAAGATACTATGCCGTGGTTCCGTAAGACCCAGACGCCCAACGTGTCCCTGCTTGCGCAAAGCATATAGCCCTAAAAGAGCTACCCAAGGATGGCAGGCCCATACCGCCCGACTCAAGGGAGTCAGTTCAAAATGCTGGGATGAGCGCAAATATTCTTCTATTGTTCCGTGAGTTCCCTGCGTTCCCTGCAGTCTGTGATGACCTTGCGCTCCCTGTGAACGCCGAGCCCGGTAACGTAAATAGCTTAAACCAAAGCGCAAATCCACCAACCAAAGACCATCACCCCAGGCCATTATTTTTGGGCTAAAGGCATCAGGGGGCTGACTTTCCGGGGCTTCTAGTGCCATGAATAAAGGTTCACGCAGTTGATAGCTCATGAGTACCCCTGACTCTCGCTTAAGGTGAAAAGCGGTGAAGATAGGTCTGTTTGAGGCGAAAAATTAAGGTGATTTGGCCCACAGCCCTTAACAGCCTGCACCTGAAGGACGTCATTTATACCTGCTTGCTGCAGGCGCCCACGATGCCGTAAAATATTCAAACGACTACGTACCCAGGGGTTACCGCGTGACTCCTGCACGAGAAAAGGTTGCAAGACAAAACAGGTTTGCCTTTGAGACCGCGCGCGCTCAGCTAAAAAACTCCAGTCCCCTGGACGCCAAAAACCAGGACGATCAAAAATCACAACTTTAAAGACCGGACTAAAAAATAGCGCAAGAATATCATGGAAACTCTGGGGTGCTTCCATCACCCAAAGCTCATGCATGGGTAACCCGGAGCGCTGCCAATATAAGGGGTAAAATCGCTCCGCCCCGGCAAAAAGATGTTGAGCATAATGCCGCTTTGCGCGGTTATTAAGGGTTTTTTCTCGATTGTTCTCGGTCTCTCCCATGCTCCGATCTAGGCACCTATCTCGATACCTATCCTGCTTCTGATTCGCTGTACCAGAGGTATGAATTTTTTTAGTGGTACGTGAAGAAAAATGGCGTGATGGCACTTGCGGCCAAGGCCCTTGAATCCATAAAAACCACGGCGTCACTCCTTGGCGGTGATAATGCTCCCGAATATACCGTAACCAGAGAAAAACAAAATCATAGCCCCCCTCACCAAAAGGAATGCCCCACTCGTGGATTGCGTTTAGGGGTAAGCCTAAACCTTTAAAAAAAAGGTTCATTTCTGTCAACGCACTGGGAGCATGCTGAAGCAGCTCTTGGTCACTCCCACGCTTGAGTACGCGTGATAATGCCGCCTGCATTTCATCTCCACGCTCCTGCCCCGTTGGTACCGGCAATATGTGTTTTCCCTTCTCAGTTTCCATCAAAAAATGCTCGTTTCAAAAAAGACACCCACCAAACACCATACATATTTATGGTATATTTTGTGTATCCTTTCTGTCAAGGACGAACATATTTTTTGTATTTGCGGGGCATAGCGTACGCAAAAATTGAGGGGGATAGAATAAATTGCCTCTATTATTATTTCCGCTCAGCGCAGCAGCGCTTATTTTAATCCTTTCACCAAAAATCTATCTTCACCCGCGCTTCTCGAACCTTTATCTTAAAAGCAGCATAGAGTTTTGTCCAAAAACATGGGTAAACAATCATGGCACGGCTATTTTTAAGACCGGATGCTAGGAATTTAAATCCTTAAATCAGCAGTCCCGCAACAATAACGCGCAAACTAACCAGTCGCTTATTTTCAGAAAACAACCAGGCGACTAGAATAAACACGAAAATCCCTAAAAGACTTATAAAATGCTCCACTTTGTTCTCCACTTAGTAGTAAAGTTATTGTGCAACTACAGGCACCACGATATAAATATTGTGTATCTGCTTGGGTGATTATGTATGAGTCTTAAAAAAATATCTTGGAAAATAATTTATGAATCCCATTCTAATTAATATCCCCATGCCCCTAGAAACAGCTCGCCTCACTATGAGGCCACCGATGCCCGGTGATGGGGCTGAATTAAATAAAGCGGTCAATGAATCCTTTGCCGAACTGCAGCCTTGGATGCCGTGGGCCCAAAATAGACCGACGTTAGAAGAATCAGAAATCAATGTACGTGAAGCTTACAGCCACTGGATATTAAGACGTGATTTAAGGCTTGCCCTATTTGAAAAAAATACAGGGAATTTGATTGGTGGCTCAGGTCTCCACCGGATAGACTGGCAGGCAAGGCGATTTGAAATTGGCTACTGGGTAAGGACCTCGTTTAGTGGACAAGGACTTATAACTGAAGCAGTTGCAGCGATAGCAAGATTTGCCTTTCAGGAGCTGGAGGCAAGAAGGGTTCAAATTTTGTGTGATGCTGATAATTTTCGTAGCATTAAGGTCGCTGAGCGCCTTGGTTTTATACTTGAAGCTAAACTCCACCACAATGCCACTAAAGCACATGCAAACCATTTACGCGATACGCTTATTTATGCTCGTTTTAGTTCTGACGGATTGCCGTGACCGGTAAAGATTTTTTCATTATGGCGCGCTGTTGGTAGTGAATAGCTTACTTAGGTAAACAGCCTTTTCAAAATCTGACGTAAAATCCCCCCTAAAAAAAATTCGCTACCAAATACTTTTTACACTGAGTGTACAAAAAAAGCAGTTAATAGATTTTCACAAGAAGAATTTGCTGCTAAGTAGTGCTTGTGGAAATATAAAGGCAAGACAGCATGGATGTGTGAAAGTGTGAAGCGGCTCCTGATAATCTGGCCTGTTAAGACCCAATCGGCAAGCATTAAGTTAACCGAGGAAAAAGTCACAACAATTATAGATGTATGATCAGAGATAAGGCAATAAAGACAAGCAAATGATAAAAATTTGAGCTATGAATCCTTAGGCAATAGACCCTCAACAAATTTAAATTAGGAGTTACCATGAAAAAAAAATTAATACCAGCCATTATGTGTTCGTCTCTTTTGATTCCCATGGGTAGTGTCCTCTCTGCGATAACCATGCCCCCAGACTCTGAGCTTAGAGATGACATAATAGTTGAGCCTCTAGCCGTTATGGTCCACAAGGCTCAGGTTATGGAACAAGTAGGTGAGAACATCACTATTGAGCTTAATATGACAGTCCTGGCACCTAGCTGCGGTAACAGTCAAATAAAGGCGCTACCTCAAAATAAAAACGGACAATATAGCGTGGCGGTTTATCACTATGCCCCCATAAACACAGATCTTTCATGCCTTATTAGCTTTGAGAAGAAGACGATCACAGAGACAGCAATTTTAAACTTGTGAACCCAAGAGTCTGTGATCATTTTAAACTATAAAATGAAGAACAAATCCCTCGATATAACAGATGATCTTATAACTAGCAAAGAATCCTACGTAAAAAATGTCATTATTGACGAACTGGGCCCAGATGACGACAGACCAGGATCCACGCGATTTAATATTGAAGGTGAGATACTGCTTGGTAGCAATTCTTGTTACGCTGATGGCTACGTCGCCAAATTTGTAGTTAAAAAAGATCAAAGCGGAAAGCTTGTTGTCATGCCAACAATTAGAAAAGCTAAGATAGCAGCTAATGAATCGGACATGATTGTTTGCAGCGCTGACTATAACCCTGTTTTTGAAAAACAGATGATTGGTTATACCGCCAAATCACTAAGGTCTATCTCTGTCGCTAACCGCTACTGAGTATCAGGCGAGGGGCATCTTTAAAGAAAAACGTTCACTCATTAAAAACAAGCTCAAAAATCTCTAGGGCCTGTACTCACATCTAATTTAAACTATTGAAATCAAAACAGTTTCTCACGACAATCTTTTTAAAAAAAACAAAAGGAAGCTTGAGAAACATGTTACGGATGATGCTAACCGA
>JAUILP010000082.1 GCA_030432875.1 Oligoflexia bacterium
CCACCTTTCACCATCGGCCCCTTCAGATTCAACCTCGCGGCTGACACCCTGGCTTAGGTGTGTGGTTCCGGTCATCACGGCCCACGAGAGACTTTCACTCTCTGGATGTGCGCCCTGCCGGGCGCACAAAAAAAATCAGCCACTCCTGAACCGAGCGGCTGACCGTTTTTCTCTACTACTTTAATTTTAAGGGTATCGAGCTAATCCTATTTTAGTTGATTATCTTTCTAAACGAGGGGATCCATCTTCAAGGTCAAAATTAGCGTCCTATTCCAGCAATAGTCACCGACATTTTATCGAGCACTTACTTCGCCATGAGAATACTAATAAACTGCTTTGCAGTGTTTTTCAGTGTAATTTGGATCAGCATCCCAGGCAGCTCTATCATTTATCATCAAAAACATTTCACAGTGTATTGCATCACCAAATAAATGTAGCCCTCTGCCTATGCCCTGTGTTTTAAACTTTAAGTCACAAGATGAAATTGCTATGGGTTCACACCTGGTCACCATAGGGTTAAAGGGACGCTTACCGGCCTTAATGTTTTCTTTTTCTTGCTCTGGACTTGGTTTTTCTAAATTTTCAATTCGATCAAATTCATTCTTAATTGCTTCACAGTCCGCTAAACTAAAAATGATACCGCTTTCCTCCATGGCATTCATGGGTATATCTGTTCCTGTATATACTTCTGGATTTTCATTATTTGGTGTCCAGGAAGAAATTAAGTTGTAGGCCCGCACGTTACTGCAGCTAGATTTTTCCAAAGAAATAGTATTACTATTCTCACTTTGGGCAAATACAGTAGGAGAAATAAACAAACCTAAACTTAAAACAATCTGAATAAACATATATATTACCTTTAATTTGTGGATTAATTCTCAACAATTAAGACCAGTTGACGCGTTTTAAAAACGGTTACGAAATATTTACAACACCCCCTTTATAAGTTTGCGACCTTTAAAAGAATGTGAAGGCTATGAACGAGGGTCGTTCCTTATTTTTTCTTTGGAGGGAATTGCATTCTTCGATCCTGTTAAAGAGCGTGTGCAACCCATTTCAGAAT
This sequence comes from Oligoflexia bacterium, assembly GCA_030432875.1. Lineage (GTDB taxonomy): Bacteria > Bdellovibrionota_B > Oligoflexia > Oligoflexales > JAGOVF01 > JAUILP01. The sequence continues at coordinate 1,064 of JAUILP010000082.1, forward strand.
AGGGACTAGTCGGTCACTGAAGTTACTTAAGAGTCTACCCCTTAGAGCATATTTCAGCCCAATTATCCTTGATATCTCCCACTCTTGTACTGACCCCCTGTTTCCCCGAGTTCTCATCAGAGGGGCTTAAAAAAGGAATCATTGCATTTGCATTTCTAGCTGACCATTTTATTGGCGTCCGACTAGATGGAGATTTACCTTTCGGTGGAGCTTTGCTGAACACTGGTGAGACACTATAATCTTGGAAAGCACTATCTAAAATAGCTATAATCTCACAGGTAATAACGGAAGGTAAACCCTTGCCTGGCGGCGTGTTAAGGGCATCTAACTCAGTTTTATATGTTACCGGACTCTGACTCTGACGTAATTTTCCTTCTTCATATTGAGTAGAACAAGAAGCAAACAACGCCGAAAAAAGGGCGAGACCCATTAAATTTTTTGCTGACAATTTCATTTTAAACTCCTCTAATGTTTTTTAAAGAATAAAGCTGATTACATCTCACCTGAGATATTCACTGAGAAAAAATAGCTATCCCAAAAGGCCTTAGCAATCATTGGGCAGATTTCTAAACCCCTAGCGAGTGGCAACATATCTATAAAAAATAGAAATTAAAACAAAAATGCTCTTATACTGATTTCTTTGAAATCAATGACCACAGTAGACACCTAAAACGAATATCATCGCGGTGAGCGGCATTGCGAGGCGCCATATGTATATTATTTTATTGTGAAAAGTATTTTTAAAAACCACGCGTCACTCTATAGAAAACAAATACCTTGGGTGGAAGTCTTTTAACTTAAATAAACCGATGCACATTTTTTCGCTAATCTATTAGCTCTTCGTGTTAAAAAATGCACAAATCGACTCTGCTACCTTTGGAGAAATACCTTGCACTTCTTGGAGTTCCTCTACAGAAGCCCTTTTAATGAGTTCAATATCTTTAAAATGCATGAGCAAACGCTTTCGCAATACGGGGCCAATGCCGGGAATTTCTTTGAGCTGTGAATTGAAGAAAATTTGGCTGCGTTTTTTCTGATGAAATTTAAGGGCGAAACGATGTGCCTCATTTCTCATGCTTGTAAGCAAGCGGTATTCTCCTGACGATGGGTCTAGGAGGATAGGATCACTTTGTTGTGGCAAAAAAATACGTTCCTCACTGCTTATCAGCTCGGTTTGGAACAGAGAATCACCTTTTTTGACTCTTTTTTTGGCTAAGCTTACTATGGAAACATTCATATCATGAAATGACTGAGCTGCGGTTATTGCAGCATTGAGCTGTGCTTTACCACCATCTATCACAAGCAGGTTAGGAAGCGTGTTTTCCTTAATGCCGCGCTCGATCCGCCTTTCTACTATTTGAGAAATTGCAGCAAAGTCGTTTTGGCTAAGATCAGCATTTTTAATAAGATAAGTTCGGTATGCTTTTTTGGCAGGGCTACCTTCAATAAAAGCGACACAGGAGCCCACAATCGCCGTGGAGCCTAAATTAGAAATATCGATGCACTCAATGCGCATAGGCAAATCCTTTAACCTAAAACGCGTTTTAAGGAGCTCAAGAATACTTAGCTGTTTAAGCGTCGTTTTTAGATGGTTATCAAGGTGAAACTGCGCATTTTTTAAACTGAGAGCGATGATTTCTGTTTTTTGCTTGCTTGGGTGGATATTGATTTTGGGTGTATAACCCGTTTCTTTCCCATGCGCCAAAGCCTTGGCGAGAGACTGTTTTTCTGAAATATTTTCGCTCAGTATGATTTCTTCGGGTAAGGGGCGGTGTTCATAGTACTGCATCAGGAAGGCGGGCAAAATTTCAGAGTTTGCGAGTTTAGGAAGTTTGATGATAAAGTGATCTTCCCCAAGCAAAAGATTTTCTCTGACTTGTAAGACGACGACAGAAGCAAGTTGCTCCGTCGCAACACAGCCGATGACATCAGCAAAATCAGTATGGGCTACAATGACACTTTGCTTTTCTTTTACTTTTTCCAGAGCCAGCAAAATATCCCTATAATGAGCTGCCTTTTCAAAATTCTCTGCGGCACTTGCCAAGTGCATGTTCTCGCTTAATTTTTCCTTCATCGCTTTTGATTTTCCCCGCAAAAAATCTAGTGCCTCGCCGATAATATCTAGATATTCCTGGCGGCTCACCTTTAGGACGCAAGGGGCGAGGCACTGCTTCATCTGATAATAATTGCAGGGCCGTTTGACTGTTTTAAACACATAAGGAGAGCAGCGGATAAGAGGGAAAATCTTATACATAGTCTCCATAATGCTATATAAACTCCCCGCGCTACTAAAAGGACCCAAATAGGTCGCTTTATCTTTTTTTCGCACGCGAACAATACTCAAGCGCGGCCAAGGGTCATTGAGATCGGTACGCACCCAAGGATAATGTTTGTCGTCAGTGAGCATGACATTATATTTGGGCTTGTGGTGCTTTATAAGCGAACGTTCTAAAAGAAGTGCCTCAACTTCGGTATTGACCAGCATCACCGTAAAATCGCAAATTTCAGCGACGAGAGCCTCGGTTTTGGCCGAGAGCTCACTATTTTGAAAATACGACGAAACGCGGCTTTTTAGGCTTTTTGCCTTGCCCACATAGATAATATGACCTAGCGCATCCCGCATAAGATAGACACCTGGGGTGGGAGGCAAGTCAGAGAGCTTTTGTTTAAGGTCAATTTTTATCATGAGAGATCACTAGCATCGGTGACTGTTAACATGAGCTCCTTAAGTTCTTTAAGCTCATCCCTAATTTGGGCTGCTTTTTCAAACTCAAGCAGTCCAGCAGCTTTTTTCATTTCTTTTGTTTTTTCCTTGATGGTTTTATTGAGGTCACCAAGGGTATGTAAATTATTCGCGAAACTTTCGGGAAGTTCTTCTTTGGGAGATAGCCCAAAAATAAAGCGCAAATCCTCAGGAATACTTTTAATAATGGTTGTGGGTTCGATACTATGCACAAGGTTATGTTCTGCCTGAATGGTGCGCCTTCTTTCTGTTTCATCGATGCACGCGGCCATAGCATCAGTAATTTTATCGGCATAAAAAATAACGCGGCCTTCTACATTTCGTGCTGCTCGACCGACAATTTGAATGAGAGACGATTTGGAGCGTAAAAAACCCTCGCGGTCAGCATCAAGCACGGCAACCAAACCCACCTCTGGAAGATCCAAACCTTCCCTCAGTAAATTGATACCGATAAGAACATCAAAAACGCCTTTACGCAGATCACGCAAGATTTCCATACGCTGAAGGCTATCGATGTCAGAATGGAGGTAGCGGACTTTAAGACTTAGGCCCAAATAGTGTTCGCTAAGGTCCTCGGCCATTTTTTTAGTTAGGGTCGTAACCAAAACGCGTTTATGAGCTTTGACCTCTTCATTGATTTGTTTGTAAAGGTCATCAATTTGATTTTGCGTAGGGATAACGCTGATTTTAGGATCGAGCAGCCCCGTGGGACGAATAATTTGTTCAACCAATACGGGTGAGTTTTCCCTTTCAAAGGGACCAGGGGTCGCTGAGACAAAAAGCATTTGGCCAGACATTTTAAGAAATTCCGCAAAATTTAGCGGACGGTTATCAAGGGCTGAGGGGAGACGGAATCCAAACTCTACCAAATTTTGCTTACGCGCTCGGTCACCCCGCGACATCCCAGAAATTTGCGGCACCGTAATGTGGCTTTCATCAATAATAGTGATAAAATCCTTGGGAAAATAATTCAGTAAAGTTGGTGGCGGTTCACCAGGTTTGGCACCAGACAGGTAGCGAGAATAATTTTCAACACCAGGGCAAAAGCCTAGTTGCTCTAGCATCTCAACATCATGCAAAGTTCGCTCTTCCAGGCGCTGAGCCTCGACGAGCTTGCTCTGACCCTGAAGCTCTCGAAGCCTCACCCCGAGGTCAATCATAATCTCACGGGTAATTTTTTTAATGTCTTTGCGGTCCGTCACATAATGGCTATTAGGGTAAATCGTAAGGGCATCCAAAGTGCGCTGCGTCCGCCCCGTTAAAGCATCGACTAAGGATATTCCTTCAATTTCGTCACCCCAAAAGCTCACCCGAATAATCTCATCTTCGACATGAGCGGGAAGAACATCTATGATGTCTCCTCTTACCCTAAAATGGCCTCTCGTGAGATTCATATCGTTGCGGGCATACTGTATATCGATGAGAGCCCGCATCAAGTCTTCTCGGCCTATTTTTTGCCCTATTTTTATGGGAACGATGAGTTTGGCATAACTTTCGGGAGAGCCCAGACCATAAATACAGCTCACACTCGCAACAATAATGGTGTCACGTCTTTCAAATAAGGAACGGGTCGCCTGATGCCGCATTTTATCAATGTCTTCATTGATCGAAGCATCCTTGGCAATATAGGTATCACTTGAGGGAATATAGGCTTCTGGTTGATAGTAATCATAATAGCTGATAAAAAACTCAACGGCGTTTTGCGGGAAAAATTCTCTAAGCTCATGAAAGAGCTGAGCCGCAAGTGTTTTATTATGAGCCATCACCAGTGCAGGGCGCCCTAGCTGGGCTATGACATTGGCAATCGTAAATGTTTTTCCTGAACCCGTAACCCCAAGGAGCGTCTGATATTTTGAGCCACTCGATAACGAAGTCAGGAGTTGTTGTATAGCCTGTTCCTGATCTCCTTTTGGGGAAAGTTGCTGACCTAGGTGAAACGCATTAATTGTCAAAACGTCGTCCTCGCAATTTTTTTTCAATAAAAAGTAAATACCTACTTACAAATTTTTTAATTTTAATTAAGAATATCTGGGAACAAATTTAAATTTATGCTAAACACGATAATTCGGCAAAAAAAACAAGTAAGAAAGTCTGCAAAAATATACACTTTAGTTAAAAAAAAAGCGATCGTTTCTCAGAGCATAAAATGTTCCTTAACCCTTGGATAGGCTTAATTTTGGGAGCCTTAGGTTACAAAAAATGCTTAGGAAAAAGACCTAGATAGTGAGAGGTCTTTGTGGTTTAATGCTCGAAGCGACCTAAAAAAAGAAATACTGTTAAGGAGAAAAGTTTGCGTATTCTCATCCCCTATAAGGTTAAAATGATGATTAAAAGTTTAATGTTCCTTATGTTTGGCGCAAGTTTGTATTTGTGGGCTCAACCGAGTTATGCGTGGTGGATGTGGACACCTGGGGATACCGTCGACAATTCCTCTCAATCATCATTGAGTAAAGGATATAAGCCCATTCAACCTATTCCCTTTAGTCATGTCGCTCATGCGGATAAACGCCAAATCAACTGTGAGTTTTGTCACTCTGCTGCTCGACGATCGACGTCTGCCGGTATTCCTCCCTTAAACACCTGCATGGGTTGTCACCGATTTGTGCGTACTGATAAGGATGCGATCAAACTTATCACACAAAAGACTGAAAAAAACGAACCAATGGAGTGGATAAAAGTCAATGACCTACCAGACTTTGTTCGTTTTAGTCATATGCCCCATGTTAGCAAAGGCGTCACCTGCCAAACCTGTCATGGCGATGTCCAAAAAATGGAAGTTGTCGAACAGTTCGCACCTATGCAAATGGGATGGTGCCTTGACTGCCATCGTACAGAACAGAAAAAAAGTCATAAAACGACTTTAACGGCATGTCAAACCTGCCACTTTTAAGAGAGAAACTAGTTGGACTGTTGTGGATAGAGAATTAAAATTACGCTTTCGACCGATTGAGGAGAAAATACTTTGAGTGATATGCACGATGACTTAGACTTTCAGCGATCTTCTTTGGGTGAGCCAGGCAACGACCGCAGTATACCGGAATTAAATAACTCGTTTCAGGTATCTTCAAACCCAAAAGAATTAAAAGAATCTGATAAAGCTCTACCTACCGTTCAGGAGAAATCTATGGACATGACCGAACACAGTCAGAGATTGGCATTTACGGGTGGCAAAGAGGTTTTCGCCCCTAGTGAGGGTCCTTTTGAAGCTCCTGCAACACAAAAAATAAGCGGCTCACTTTATATGGAAGCTGAGGAAATTGAGCCCGCGCTCGCTGAAAACGAGAGTGATCTTGATACTATCGGAGGTAAGAAAAATTCATTAGAAGACTCCTTTCTCAAAGCTGATATCGGCAGACGTGATTTTTTACGTCTGTTTGGAACCGGTGCCGCGGCGAGCGTTGGGGCTGCTGCCTGCGTTAGGCGCCCAGCAGAAACAGCTATTCCTTTTGTTAACCAACCCCTTGATACCGTCCCGGGACGTCCGGTCCATTATGCTTCTACTTGCGGGGAATGCTCCGCAGCTTGTGGTGTCCATGTAAAAACGCGGGAAGGCCGCGCGGTTAAAATAGAAGGCAACTCCTTTAGTGCTTTGAGTGGTGGTGCCTTATGCGCTTTGGGACAAGGGAGTATCCAAGCACTCTACCACCCAGAGAGACGCTCTGATCCCATGGAAAAGTCAGGATCAGGGTTTGCAAAAACTACCTGGGATGATGCGTTCAAAAAAATTGCCGGTGAAATATCAGTAGGAAAAAAAGTTGCTATTTTTACCGGTCCTAGTACCGGTAATCGCCATACTTTTTTTAAGGAATTTTTAACAAAAATTGGCGCATCTGAAAACAATCTCTATACCTACGATGCTAATCCTCTTCTCGCATCATTGGCAGCAGCTTATAAAATGGCCTTTGGCCGAAGTGCCATTGCCCGTCCAGATTTAAGAAAAGCGCAAACCATCATTGGTATTGGTTCAGACTTCTTAGATGTTGGCTATTCACCAGTTTATTTTCATAAAGGCTATGGGATATCCCAAAATGTCACGCAAATGGGAACAAAAGGAGAACATATTCATTTTGAATCCTATTTGACATTAACAGGCGCCAAGGCTTCCGAGCGCCATGTCATAGCGCCTGGAACTGAGCTAGCTGTGACATTGATGCTCATTGAAGAACTTCTTAACTCTGAAAATGTCAAAGGCAAGGAAAGCGATAGAGAGATTGCCCGCAAATTAATCAGCAAATATAAAAATAATGCACCAGATGCTCAGGATATCGAGTCACTCAGACCTGCGATTAAAAAAACCGCAGAGCGGGCACTCCGCACTAGCGCAACGGCCATTATGTGTGGTAGTACAGGAAATTTTGATCATAATGGTTTTCAGTTGCAACTTGCAGCCATCGTCGCTAACTGCCTCGTTGGCTCATTTGACAACGTGCTCGAACTCGCCAATGGTTGGTTTACCCCCCCTGTTGTTCCTGGCGACTTAGCGCGGTTTATCAATGATGCTCCCAACTATGACGTGGTTTTCTTTGTTGATACAAATCCGTTTTTTACCGTTCCACAAAAAACAGGCTTTCATGAAGCCGCTGCCAAATTAAAAACAATTGTTTCTATCCAAGCATTTCCCAATGAAACGGATTTAGCCGCAACGATTACTTTACCCGGCCATCACTATCTCGAAGCCTGGGGTGATGAAAGCCCTGTTGCAGGATATTGGTCTTTTAGACAACCTGCGGTTAGGCCAACATCAGGTTCACGTCAAGCAGAAGATATGTTGATGTGGATCGCGGCGCACGTGTCCGCACCAATGGGTTTTGAAAATTATCAGGCCTATCTTAAAGACAAATGGCAGGCTGTATATAAGCTTTTGGAAGATAAAAAAATCACTTATGACATTTTTGTCACCTTAGCCCTGAGAAAAGGCGTATTTGGTAAACCCGATCGGGTTGCCAATAGTGATATGATCGATTTTGTCGATAGTTTTAACTATACCAAAGCGGCGCGTGGCTTGATTTTAGCGGCACCCTTTGATGTTCGTCTCAGAGATGGTCGAGGCGCACACATCCCTATCTTACAAGAAGCAGGTGATTCTCTCACCACCGTTGCCTGGGATACTTATATAGCACTCAATCCAGGATTTGCTAAAAACTTAGGTCTACGCCGCAATGACCATATAAAAATAAGCGCAGCCTCAGGAGCCGAAGCAGTCCAGTCTGGGCTATATCCTTTGCCTGGTCTGCATCCCAATGTTGTGGTGATTCCGCGCGGCAATGGCAAAGCGAAGGGTATAAGTAAAATTACTGATGATCTTGGTGTTGACCCCTTAGTTCTTGTTGGTGGAGAAATTGAGCCGCAAACGGGTATGCCTATCACGGCAGGGAACGTAATAAAGATTTCGCAAGTTGGTGGTAAATTTGTTCTGGCTGCGATGCAAAAACATAATGATTTGGCTAATCGCAAGGACATTGTTAAAACAGTGACCCTTGAGGAAGTCAAGCAAAATGCCAGTAAGCAGGTAGAACTAGATAAGGTCCCTGACCTTTATCCAGCTTTAGTGCAAGGGGCTTACCGCTGGGGTATGTCTATAGACCTTGCCAAATGTACGGGGTGTTCCGCCTGCATGGTGGCCTGCAGCATAGAAAATAATATTCCCCAAATTGGTCGTGAGCAGGTGATCAAAGGCCGAGAAATGCACTGGATACGTCTCGACCGCTACTTTGAAGGACCAATCGACAATCCCCAGGTTTATTTTCAGCCCATGATGTGTCAGCACTGCAATCATGCACCGTGCGAAGCCGTGTGTCCAGTTTATGCGACGACCCATGATCCCGAAGGCATTAATGCGATGACTTATAACCGCTGTGTTGGTACCCGCTACTGCGCCAATGCCTGCCCTTATAAAGTCCGTCGTTTCAACTGGTTTACCCATGCGTGGAATACCATGGGAGAACGCCCTATGGACCGAAACCCCAGAGCGCTCAATCCCGATGTTACGGTCAGAACGCGCGGTGTCATGGAAAAATGTAATTTTTGCTATCAGCGCATCAGGGCGGCTAAACATGAGGTAGAGTACCTCAATCAAGGTGAAGGCGGTCTCAAAGATGGCCAAATTCAAACCGCCTGTCAGCAAACATGTCCTGCAGATGCGATTACCTTTGGTGATCTTAGTAAAGACCAAAGCTGGGTTGCACGAAACCGTAAGGACAGCAGAGCTTATTTAGCTCTGGGTGGAGATCCCGAACACAAGGAATATGGACTCAAAACCTTACCCAATGTCAGCTACCTGGCAAAGGTCGTCAATGAAAAACTTAAAGGGAGTGAGCCAGAGCATCATTAAGTCCTACCAGTTCTTTGGTGGTGGCGTCTGTGTTAAGATGTGAAATTTTTTCTCATAACGGAGTGTTGTGGTATGAGTGATGAAGTAAAGTGGACTAAGTCGATGGCGGATGTCAATAGAGATATCCTGGTTAATCTCCAGTCACCGCATCCGTCCTATTATGTGGCTCTAAGCATTTCTATTCTTCTCGTGCTTATTGGTATTGCAACACTAGCCTGGCAGACGAGTTACGGTATGGGCTGGGCGGGTATAACAAGCCCCGTTTACTGGGGTGTCTACATTGTTGACTTTGTTTTTTGGGTGGGTATTGGTCATGCAGGAACGCTGATCTCTGCTATTTTGTTTTTATTCCGTGCTCAGTGGCGTAATTCTGTGAATCGCTTCGCCGAAGCCATGACAATTTTTGCTGTTTTAAGTGCGGGGTTATTTCCACTCATCCATGTAGGACGTATTTGGGTCGCAGCTTACTGGATGTTTCCTATTCCTAATACCAATAATATGTGGATCAATATGCGGTCCCCATTGGTATGGGACGTCTTTGCGATATCAACTTATTTAACCGTATCCTTACTTTTTTGGTATATGGGGCTTGTGCCTGACTTAGCCTCAATTCGCGACCGTGTGCGAGGCCTTAGACGCTTTGTTTACGGTATTATGAGTTTTGGCTGGCGCGGAACCGCCAAGCAGTGGCACCACTATGAAGCGGGATACGGCTTTTTAGCGGCTTTAGCCACGCCACTTGTACTCTCAGTTCACAGTGTGGTTTCCTGGGATTTCGCGATGGCCTTGCAGCCTGGTTGGCATACAACGATTTTTCCACCCTATTTTGTGGCTGGGGCAATTCTTTCAGGATGCGCCATGGTATTCACTTTGATCATCCCCGTACGCTTTATGTTTCGCCTTGAGGAATATATTAAAAAAGAACATCTCGATGCATGTTTAAAGCTCACACTCTTAACATCAACAATTGTATTTTATGCCTATGCCATTGAGTTTTTTATTGCTTGGTATTCGGGAAACCCCTATGAATGGGCTATTTTTGAGAAACGTGCAGCAGGACCTTATGCCTTCTATTTTTGGACCATGGTTTTCTGCAACTGTATTTTTCCTCTGGCTTTTTGGTCAAAGAAACTGCGCGAAAATCTTGCATTAAGCTTTGTCATTTGCATACTCATCAATGTCGGCATGTGGTTTGAGCGCTATAACATCATACTATCAAGCCTAGTTGAGGATTTTATCCCCGGATCATGGGGGCATTTCCAACCAGGAATTGCAGAAATTCTTATTACGTTTGGAAGTTTCGGTTGGTTCTTTATGTGGTTTTTGATCTTTTGCAAATTTTTCCCCGTAGTTTCTATGTCAGAAATCAAGCTCATTATGCCCAAACCACTTAGCCCAAAAAAAATTCAAGCTCTTAGTCAGGGAGAACATTAAAAATGTCCAAAAAGCAGACTGGCATTGTTGCTAATTATCAGTATCTTGATGAGTTTTGCACGGCTATTGAAACTGTGCGGGAGCGCGATGATTTTACTGGATTTGAGGCTTTTTCGCCGACTTCTTATCATGAAATTGAGCACGCCTCCGGGTTTAAACCTAGTCCCGTTCGTTTTTTTACTCTTATTGCGGGTCTTACGGGAACCTGTATTGGCTTTGCATTAGCTCTCGCGATGGACTGGGACTGGCCCATTGTGGTTGGCGGTAAAACTGCCGGTATACCTTCCCTACCCGCCTATGTTGTCATTGGCTTTGAAACGACCATCCTTTTTGGCGCCTTTGGCACCATTTTTGGCATGTTGTTTTTTGGACGTCTAGGAAATCCGCAAGCTCACATTGTTGAAGAGCGTGCAACAGATGATCGTTTTACTATTTTTGTTCCAGGAGTGACTGCCGGTAGCGAGCAGGCGACTTTGTTAAAAAGCCTGGGTGCAGAAGAAATTAAATCAGTTTGAACGAAATTTTAAGGGTTTTGAACATGAGAAAAGTAATAAGTGCCGTAATTTTTGGGAGCATGGTAGCTTTTGTGCTGGCCTGCGAAGATCAGCAGGTGACAAAATTACAGTATATGCCCGACATGGCAGATACCCCGGGAGTAAAAACACAAAAAGAATACATTGATCCACCCGAGGGCTCAATTGCTGTAACTGATATTCCTTATGCGGCGACACCTGAGGAAGAAACTTTACTGCAAAATCCCATTCCGGCTGATCAGGCAAGTATTGCCCGAGGCGATAAGCTCTTTCACACTTTTTGCTCCGTGTGTCATGGTAGTAGCGGTAAGGGTGACGGAACTATTGTCGATGAGTTTCCCCCGCCGCCTGACTTGACGAGTGATCTCAATAAAGGGCGTCCCGACCCCTTTTTCTTCAATAAAATATCTAAGGGTGGCCCTCTTATGCCATCACTGGGATATGCGCTCGACATGAAAGAACGCTGGCACATTGTTAATTACCTGAGAACATTACAAGGGGTGGCCAAATGAATATTAAAGATATATATCAACAAAAAAACGACTTCTTTTATAAGCCATCGTCAACAGCTCGCGGAGCGATGTTCTTCTGCCTCATGCTACTTCTTCTGGGTATTGGACTCGGCTTATTTAGCACTATTTTAGGGGATAAACTAAGGTTTTGGGGGAGCTTTCTCCTCAGTGTTTTTTTCTTTTACAGTATTGCTTTGGGTGGTGTGGCTTTTGGGGCGATGCAAGATACGATTGGGGCCAAGTGGGGGCGACCTGTAAAAAGGATTCATGAGTCCTTTGGTTCTTTTTTAATTGCTGGCTCAATTCTTATCGTCATGTTTTTATTAATGGTAAAGTTTCAGTTTCTTGAAGCCCATAAAGTTTTTAGCTGGATTGCGCATCCTGAGTTCATCCAGCACTTTGCCGGGAAAAGAGACTGGCTAACTGTAGATTTCCTCATTTACCGTGATATTGGCGCTCTCGCGCTTGTGCTCGTTTTATATTTTTGGCAGCGAAGCAAAACACTAAACCGCGATGCCATTCTCCTCAAGGGCGATGTTGAAAAAGCACAGGAGGTCGGTGCAACCTCTCAGCAAAGTTTACGCTATTTTAGCGCTCCCTTACTTGTTGTCTACGCACTTTGTTACAGTTTGCTTTCGTTTGATTTAACAATGTCACTTGCGCCAACTTGGTTTTCTACTTTGTGGGCCGGTCTTTCCTTTTCTATCATGATGCAAACGCTTATGGCCATGTTACTTTTATTTATGTTTGCCATGCGAGGCAGTGGGTTTAGTCATTTAATTAAAAGACAGCAGTTTCATGATGTCGGAAAGCTCATGCATGGATTCACCATATTTTTTGCTTACCTAACTTATTCGCATGTATTGACTTATTGGTATGGTAATATCCCTGAAGAAACCGAATATTTTATTCATCGTCTGCATCAGCCTTGGCTGACACTCATTTTTCTTGTTTTAGGCTTAGCTTTTGTTTTTCCCTTGTTTAGTCTTATTCCCAAGGCAAGCAAATGGACCGCGGGCCTGACCATACCTATTGCGGTCATCATACTTGGGGCTCAGTTTCTTAGCTACATAGTCTTTGTGATTCCTGAAGTCGTTGCCGCTGAATCCTGGCGAGGACCTACGATAGAATTATTAATGTTTTTAGGGATGCTAGGCATTTTTATGGCGAGCATATTCCGTTTTGCGCATAAACATCCTATGGTTTCAGTAGCTGATCCCATATTTTTAGCTTCATTAAAAGAATCCGCGCATCATTGAGCAATATTTTATTCTAGGAATTCCTGTGGAATATCGGCAAATTTTTCAGGCCAACCTGGATAATCGGCTGCATTTATAAGGCAATTTTCTCTGCTCACATGTGGGCTTCTTTTTTTAAAAGCTCTAGCTTTAGTTAGATCATTCGGACCATGCACCACGTGAATCAATTCATTTTCCCCAAATTTCTGGCAAAGGGCCTAGAACCCCATGTTGATGTGGGATTGTCACCATTTGCTTACGAACGACACATAAATTTGTTGGAATGCTACTCCTTAACCGTGAGAAGATCACTCGCAGTGTGAGGCCGTTACGCAAGCCCAAGGACGAGGGGAATTAAACTAGTTTTTAGGTTCCTTTGCTCCCTATCCCCCTGAAACGCGTGTTGCTGACCTGATTTTACCTTTTCGGGGGTTTGGGTAAAATTAGCCCAGTTGCCATTGATCGCCCCTGCTCCCCTAATGTTATTTCATCTGCTCCAGAGTGACACAATCAAGGCCTCCGTAGCGTTTTAGCAGGTTATGACTCACAAAATAGGTATGAATGTTATAGGGTTTTAGTGCATTCGCAAACGCCTCGTCAAGTTCGTGAAATCTGCTTTGATTCGTAATGTAGTAATAGTAATCGTCTCCTGCTCCCATGATGCCATTCATATAGTTAATGGGATCCCTGGGACTATTAAAAATACCAGCAATGGATATGACATCGTAGAACGCCTCTAATTGTTGTTTTACGGATAATATTGCTCCTTGCTTTCCTGCGTCAGAAAGAGCAGCTGAGTATACGTAGCCATGTTCCCGATCTGGATATTCTCCGTAAAGATCCCTCACAAGTTCAATGCTTTTTTCATAATCTTGAATAAATACGATTGCCCCGGGGCCCGGCCGTAAAAACATGTCTATATGGAAAATATGTTGGTTGACGAATACTATGCGATGTTCAGGAAGACCTAAATCGTCTGCTATAACAGTTTTTGCCAATTCTTGCTTTGCAAGAAAAAGTTCAACAAAATTAATTTTCATTTGCTGAGACCAAGTTGAAAATTGCCGCGGAATAACTAGGGAAGACACAAAATTTCTCTGCTCTTGATCACTATTAAACATAGACTCTCTAGGTTTATTTAATCTATCATCCATTAATAATGAATTTCTGTTCAAACTTTCTATTATCCTTCGTATTTTTTGAATATCAAAACCGCGGTTTATAAGCTCATTTATCCTTACAAGTGATGCTTCTTTTAAAAAATATCCTTTTCTTTGTAAATAAAAAGTCGAAAGCAATAAACTATCTAATCCTATTATCGCCCCAGGTTTACCATCTTTCTGTTTTTGTACAAGGACATTCCCTCCAATTAGAATTGAATTTGTTTGCAAGGAAGTTAAATCCTCTACTGTAATTTCAGGAATTAAGATAGCTTGGCCATGACTAGGGAAGGAATATCCTAGGTATTCTTTATAGGCGAATTGCGCCAGTTGATTTGTGGGGATAGCAAAGATTTCTCCTGATTTTCCAACAATTCCTTGATCTTCAATCCAAGTATAAGGGAATTTCGTGATTTCTACAGAAAATCCTTCTAACTTACCAATATCTTTTAATCTACTAATTACCTGAGGCTCATCTTGGGTTAAGGTTCCGCCAAGAAATATTTTACCAATAACGCGATCAGCTCCTTCACTCATAACTTTAACATTGCTTGAGTAATCGCGTTGACTGTCAAAAACATTCACAGTTGTCGTCAACTTATCCAAATTAGAATTAGAGGAGCTTTTGGAATGACCCCATCCACTTATTGATATAAAAATAATATTTATTAAAATTAACAGTACCTTCCTGCTATTTGTCATTGATGCTCCTAATTTAAATCAAAAAATAATAACCATTTAATAATTTTTCCATTTATAGAATTTGCAAAAAATGGTCCGTGAATTTTACAAAGGGATAATTCGTCTGAAATTCACTGTGAATATAGGTATTTTTGGAGCAATGTGAAGTTACCCGAAGAAACGGATATTTTTTTTTATTGGTTCCCAGTAATATCAGGGGTTTTGGTCTTCTAGGTGAGAATGATGGGAACCATACTTAACAAAAATTGAAAATTCTTGACTCTATTCGATCTCTATGAAAAGTATAGGCTTTAAGTTTATCTGAAAAAAAGCCCTATGCTGCACACAAGGAAGCAGGTATTGAAAAAATCAGGAATCAAGAAAACTCCGCAAACCCATTTAGCTAACTTGATCAATATAGATCCACCGCTTGCGGTCTCTTTAGAGATGTTAAAGCCAAAATCAACCCAAGCGCCTAGGAGCAAGGGGAGTGGTTTACATAATGGGGAAATATTAGCTTTATCTCCTGATCAGCTCTTGATAGACCTTCCTGAAGGTTCAGAAACTACCTCTATTTTAAAAATGAGTTTTCAAAATAAATCGTTGGAATTGTTCAAGCATACCCTATCTATTAAGGGACTAATTCCAGTAATTTTTAAGGACAAGATCTGCTATCTTGCTCATATAGAAGGCAAAAGTAGTCAGGCCGCACTTAAGGAAATCGCTACGTATTACCGCAAAAATCAACATATCGCAATCTGTGCCCAGGATGATATTGAAGACAGTCAGCGGTTTACCGGATTTAGTGACTTTATGCTCGCCCCTAAATCTTTGCCAGAACTTGACTGGGAAGACCTGACAACCCAGTCTTCGTTTTTAGGGGAAAATTTTTCGCTGCCTTTTCTTATCACCGGTATGACAGGAGGGGTAGAAAACGGTGAAATGATC
>JAUILP010000163.1 GCA_030432875.1 Oligoflexia bacterium
AATTCCCTGATAAGCCGCAGTAGTCCTAAACCTCATGGAAAAATTTAATTTGGTTAAAATCAGGTGCAAGCGCCATGCGCCCAGTAAAACAGGACTACAAAACCATACCAAAAAGTTTAAGGTTAACATTTTGGGGCTTTTAAAAAATATAATGACCTGAGTCAAATCTATTTTTCCAGACTTAAAAAGCCAGAATACTAAACCGAAAGCAAGTGCTAGCTTAAGGACCAAAAAGAGGCTTTTTTTAGTGGAAGGGTTCATGGTGCTTAACGCCCTATAATATTTATATTTTTCAAATTATGTAGACTATTTATTTATGTCGTTACATTTTTTGACGATAAAGGATGATATTATCAAGCGTCCTTCTATGCACCAAGTTTTATTTAGAGGCCATATAAAAAATGTCTCATTTACTCGAGGAAAAAACAGCTAAAGTCTATATCGTTGAAAGCGCGACAGTTCGTGGCCAAATAGTAGAGTCGCTCAAGAAAGTCGGCTTTACAGAGACTCTTGGTTTTCCCAATATAAAAGATGCCTTAAAGGCCATGGAGGTGGAAACTCCTGGCTGGATTATTTGTAACATTTTGCCAGACGATGAGGTGAATGGATTTCATCTGCTGCGATTGTGTGTGGCGCACAAGGCATTCAAAAATACACGTGTTTCTTTTATTGTTGATGAAAGTGAAGAAAGTTATTTGCTTCCTGCCTTTGAGTTGGGCCTATTTTCTTACCTTATGAAGCCTTTCAACAAAGATAGTTTTGATAAGTGGGTTAAAAGATTGACGGCAGCTGCTAAGGAATACGGAGAAAAAGACAGCCTGGTGAGCGCAGATCTTTTGCGTCAAATGTTAAAAAAGGAAGAACGCTATGGTTCTTGGTTAGATTTTGAAAAAAAACTCACGAGTCTTCATCCAGGAATGCCTCAAGTGCTTCTAAATACGGCAATGCCACTCTATAAGGTTGGCGAAAGGGCAAAGGCTTATCAGCTACTCGATCAAATAAAAATTCTTGATAAAAAGATGCATAAAGAAGCCGATAGCATTAAAGAGCTTTTTGTTAATGAAGACAAAGAAAATGGCATTGAAGATGGTCTTGGTCAATCAAGTGTGGGAGCCGTTGAAGGAGTGATTAAGCAGCTCGGAATAAAATCCTGTATTGTAGTAGATTCGGATAAAACGCAGCTTGATCTGATGAAAAATCTTTTAGGTGAATTGGGTATTGAAGAGGTCAGGCTATATGAGACGGGAGAACCGTTACTTGATGAAGTAAGTGAGCTGAATCCTGATCTAATATTTATGGAGTGGCAATTAGCAGTCATTCCTGGGCCAATATTGATTCAGAGGCTTAGAGAAAAAAATATCAATGCACCGATCGTAATCGCTTCAAGTGTTTTAAACGATAATGATGCTGCTTTTGTCAAAGAGTTCGGTGTTTCTGCCGTAATCAAAAAACCAGTTGAGCAGCAGGAACTCCTCGAAAAACTTGTTTGGGCCGTACAAGAAAATAAGTATCCCCGTGATTATTCTTCAACTGATTATAAATTTAGGCTCGCCGTAGATGCAAATGATGTAGGTCAAGCTCGCGCTATGGGCAAAAAAATGCTTAGTTATGAAGGTTTGAGTGAAGAAAATGTCAAGCGTGTGGAGGCAACTTTAGCCTATTTAGATGGCAATTACGAGGAAGCAAAAAACCTCGCTGTTCAAGCTCTTAGATGCCGTAACGATAATATTTTTACTTTGAGTATACTTGGCAAAATATTTTTGAAGTTAAAAAACACTGAAAGCGCTTTATTTTGTTTTGAAAAGGCGCAGCTTCTTTCTCCTTTAAATATCTCGCGTCTATGTCAGCTTGCCGAGCTCAATGTTGATTTAGGCAAAGGAGAAGAGGCAAAAGAAATCGTTTCATCCGCAAGCGAACTAGATGAGAGTAGTGAAAAAGTGCAGGAAACAACCGCAAAGGTTGCTTTGGCTACCGGGGACAATGATCTCGCCAAAGAAACAATGGGTAAACTTCAGTCATTTACTAATGTCGTTTCTTTTTTAAATAACAAAGCCGTCGCCTATGCGCAAAATAACGAGATAGCGGAAAGCTTGAAATTGTACCAAAATGCTATCGACTCTTTGCCCGAAGATCAAATTGACGTCAAAGCTACAATAAAATATAACCTGGCGATGGCGCATGTCCGGGCTCATGAATACCAGGAAGCGGAACAAATATTGAGGCTGGCATTGGCTCTAGGAGAGGTTAAACTAAAAAATAAAATCAATAACCTCCTCGCTAAAACGGAATCTGCGATAAAAAATGGCAAACAGCTTAGGTTTGCTGAGGCCAAGGACAGTGCTCCGCCCCAGAATATAGAAGCGGAGGAAGAGGTGGTTGTAGAAGAAAACATGGAATCAGAAATTACGATTCAGCCCGGAGAGCTGTGCTGCTATATGATCTACATGGACGAGCAAAATAAAAAATCAGAGCAAATTAAAAAACTGATGACGCGAATGCCGCATTTTGTTTTCCGTCAAGTTATCCAAAAAAATTCTCGATTTGCCTCATAAAAATTACAGATATTTTCATATTAGTTCCGGCGTGTGTCTAGGTCTCTTTGGGCGCTTGCATATGATGTAAGCTGCAAAGGGTAGATCGGTGACGATGAATTTGTCGTTTTAAAAGTTATAAAGGTGTTTTTTTCAAGATTAAAGAAATTTGAATCTTGCCGTGATAATATCTTTTTTTGACCCTGACGACCTGCTGTGTGTCTAATGTCAGAAAAAATTTCCTTTTTTTCATTTGTATAGATTATTCCCGTAAAATATTTGCCTGAAGCTTCGTCTCTTGGTGTGATAATAATGCCGAGATTTTGGCTATTTCGGTTTGCAGGCTTTTGATACAGCACTGATGCTGAGCTAGCGTGGATATTGTGTTCTATGGGAGTGCTTGCAAGGTGTACCTGGGTTGGCTGTCCACTATTGATAAGGGAAATGGATAAGTCGTCAAGATGCTCTACTTTTATTTTAGGAACTATCAGGGTG